>DASUYI010000214.1:0-4793 GCA_036377475.1 Steroidobacteraceae bacterium
GAGTGCCTCCACGTCGCGCATCAGCGCGAGATGATCGACGTCGCGCCGGTACCACTCGATCATCGTGAATTCGGGGTTGTGGCGGCGGCCCCGCTCCGCCGCGCGGAAGACGTGGCAGACCTGGTAGATGTCCGGCGCGCCCGCACAGAGCAGGCGCTTCATCGCGTATTCGGGCGAGGTCTGCAGGAAACCGGCAGTCGCGCCGGCTGCGGCGTCATCCACGACCCGCAGCGCGTCGATGTGCGCGTCGGTGACCGGTGCACGGACGAGCGCCGGGGTTTCGACCTCGAGCGCGCCCGTCGCAGCAAAGTAGGTCCGCGCGCGTGTGAGCAGGTCGGCGCGCAACCGCAGCGTCTCGAGCGTCGACGTCGGGCGCCAGTCGTCGGGGCGCGGCGATGCTGGCGCGCGCGCGTGGCCGGTCATGCGCCGAAGCGGGCGAGGGGCTGCCCCATGCGGACGGGTTGCCCGGGCTCGATGCGCGGCTCGAACCGTGCCGCCTTGCCGAACAGCACGATCACGGTCGAGCCCATGTTGAAGCGGCCGAGTTCCTCGCCGCGAGCGAACCGCCGGCCGACACCGGCCTCGATCGTGCGGACCTGGCCGCCGCGACCCGGGGGCGGATTGATCTCGCCGGCAAAGACGGTCTCGATGCTGCCCACGAACAGTGCGCCCACCAGCACCAGGCAGAAAGGGCCTTGCTCCGTGTCGAAATCGCAGACGACGCGCTCGTTGCGAGCGAACAGCTGCGGGACGGTCCGCGCGGTCGAGGCGTTGACGCTGAACAGGTGCCCCGGCACGTAGCGCGTCGCCCGCAGCACGCCATCCAGCGGCATGTGGATGCGGTGGTAGTCGTAGGGCGCCAGGTACAGGCACGCAAAGCTGCCGCCTACATAGCGCGCGGCCGACGCGGCATCTGCGAGCAGTGCGTCGCTGGTGTAGTCCATGCCCTTGGCCTGCACGAGCTTGCCCGCGTCGGTGTGCCCGAGCTGGCTCACGGCGCCGTCCACGGGCGACACCGCCGTATCGGGCTCGTGGCAGATCGAGCGCGCGCCCGGTCGCAGCTCGCGCGTGAAGAACGCATTGAACGAGTCGTACACGAACGGGTCCGGCTGCAGTGCCTCGTGCATGTCGATCTGCGGATACGCACGCAGCACGGTCCGGATCAGCGCGTTGCGGACCGGGCGCCGGCGGCTGCGCGCGAGCGCGTGCATGCCCCTGGACAGCCAGTGCTGCGGCAGTGCGCGCTGGAGCTGGGCGAACAGCTCGTCGCCCCCCGAGCGTTCGACGAGGTCGCTCACCCGCGCAACTCCTCGAAGTACCGCACGACCTTGCGGTAGTCGCGCGCGAGCGTGTCGGCGCGAAGCGGCGGCGACGAGTAGGCGTGCACGCTGCCGTCGGGAGCGACGAAGAACACGCCGGCGCCGTGGTCCATCGTGTATCCGCCCTGCGGCAGCGGCACCTTGGCGAACGGCACGGCGAACGCGGCGGCGGCCCGTTCGACCGCTTCGAGCGTGCCGGTGGCGGCCCCGAAGCTCGGGTCGAAGTACCTCACGTACGCCTTGAGTCGCTCCGGCGTGTCACGCTCCGGGTCGACCGTGAACAGCATCACTCGCGGCTGCTCGTCCGGGGGCAGGTCCGCGAGCTGCTTTTTCATCTGCGCCATCGTGGTCAATGTCGTCGGGCAGACGTCGGGGCAGTGCGTGAAGCCGAAAAAGACGACGGTCCAGCGATCTCGCAATGTTCCGGCCGTGAACGGGCGAGCGTCCTCGTCGAGGAGCTCGAGCGCGGGGATCGCACGCGCCGGCAGGAAAACCGTGGCGTTCTCGGTCACCGGTGATGCCACCTCGCGCGGCGGCAGCAACCATCGGGCGGCAACGAGCCCGACCACAAACGCTACAATGGCGTACAGGCCGAGCCGGAGCATGAGGCGAGCGGTCATCCCTGCGATTATCCCACAATGACCGTGACCGCCACGCCCGCCCCCTTCGCGAGCAGACCTCCTCGTTCGCCGACGGTGGCGCAACTCGTGGAGTTCGGCGCGCGGGAGTTCGACGCCGCCGGCCTCGCGTTCGGTCACGGGACCGGCGACGCGGCGGACGACGCGGCGGCGCTCGTGTTCCACGCGCTCGACCTCGACCACGGACAGGCCGCCTCGGCCTACGAACGCAAGGTCGGCCCTGCGGAGCTGGAGAACGTACTCTCGCTGTTCTCGGAGCGACTGCGCCGACGCGTGCCGGTCGCGTACCTGATGCGGCGCATGTGGTTCGCCGGTCTCGAGTTCGAGGTCGACGAGCGTGTGATCGTGCCGCGGTCCCCGTTCGCCGAACTGATCCAGGCCGGCTTCGCGCCGTGGGTCGAACCGGACGCCGTGCGGCGCGTGCTCGACATCGGCACCGGCTCCGGCTGCATCGCGATCGCCTGCGCCGTGCGGTTCCCGGATGCTTGCGTCGACGCGGTCGACCTCTCGCCCGACGCGCTGGCCGTCGCCCGTCGCAACGTGGCGCGCCACGGTCTCGACGGGCGCGTGGCGTTGCACCTGGGCGACGTCTACGGGCCACTCGCCGATCGACGCTACGACCTGATCGTGTCGAACCCGCCGTACGTCAGCGACGCCGAGATGGCGGCCTTGCCCGAGGAATACCGGCACGAGCCGGACATGGCCTTGCGGGCCGGCGCGGACGGTCTCGCCGTCGTGCGACGGATCCTCCACGGTGCGGAACGACACCTCGCGCCGGGCGGTGTGCTCGTGGTCGAGGTGGGCGACAGCGAGGAGCGGCTGCAGCGTGCGTATCCGTCAGTGCCCTTCCTCTGGCTCGAGTTCGAGCATGGGGGAGGCGGCGTTTTCATGTTGACGAAGGACGACCTCGGCAGGCACCGTCGCGCGCTGACGAACTGAACAACGATCACCATGTCGGGCAACACGTTCGGACGCCTCTTCACGGTCACGACCTTCGGCGAAAGCCACGGTCCCGCGCTCGGCTGCATCGTCGACGGCTGTCCACCTGGCTTGCCGGTCGCCGAGGCCGACATCCAGCGCGACGTCGAGCGGCGGCGCTCGGGCACCTCGAAGTACACCAGCCAGCGCCGCGAGCCGGACACGGTGCGGATCCTCTCCGGCGTGTTCGAAGGTGTCACCACCGGCACGCCGATCGGGCTGCTGGTGGAGAATGCGGACCAGCGCTCCTATGACTACGAGAAGATCAAGGACCGCTTCCGACCCGGCCACGCCGACTACACCTACCAGCAGAAATACGGGCTGCGTGACTACCGCGGGGGCGGGCGCTCCTCTGCCCGCGAGACGGTCATGCGCGTCGCGGCGGGCGCGATCGCGCGCAAGTACCTGGCGGGCCGCGGCATCGAGATCTATGGCTACCTGGCCCAAATGGGACCGCTGAAGCTCGAACTGCAGGACCGCGCGGCGATCGACACGAACCCGTTTTTCTGCGCCGAGCCGGCCCGGGTGCCGGAACTCGAGGCGCTGATCGACGACCTGCGACGCGAGGGCGATTCGATCGGGGCGCGCGTGAACGTGGTGGCGACCGGCGTGCCGCCGGGCCTTGGCGAGCCGATCTTCGACCGGCTCGACGCCGACATCGCGCACGCGATGATGGGGATCAACGCGGTCCGGGCCGTGGAACTCGGCGCCGGCTTCGCGAGCGTGGAGCAGCGGGGCTCGCAGCACCGGGACGAGATGACGCCCCGGGGCTTTCTGTCCAACAACTCGGGCGGCACGCTCGGCGGCATCTCCTCGGGCCAGCACCTGCTCGTCAGCATGGCCCTCAAGCCGACCTCGAGCATCGTGAAGCCGGCCCGCACGATCGACGTGCAGGGACAGCCAGTCGAGGTGGTCACGACGGGGCGGCACGATCCCTGTGTGGGCTTCCGGGCAGTGCCGATCGCCGAGGCGATGCTGGCGCTCGTGCTGATGGACCATTGGCTGCGTCATCGGGCGCAAAATGCGGACGTGCGATCGTCCACGCCGGTCATCGCCTGAGCCGGCGCGAGCTGGCGTCGCGCAGGGAGTGCTCACCCGTCCGAGTCCCCGGAAATGTGCTGCGCGTCCGCTATTTGACATACGCGAAGGGCTACAAAGGCGCCTGCGTCACCAGTCGTGTTGGGCGCGTCTGGGGCCGTGGGCTATAGTTATGTTTAATTGGCATAAGTTACGCGAACCCTACGGAGCGGCCTTTCCTCGCCGCGACCGCACCTCGATTCGCGATTGGTGGGAGACCCGATGAAGACTGCCGTACGCCGCGTCCTGCTCATGAGCGCGCTGTTGTCCCCGGGCGCGCTGTACGCGCTCGGGCTGGGCGAAATTCGCCTGAATTCCGCCCTGAACCAGCCGTTCGACGCCGAGATCGAGCTCGTCTCGGCGACGCAGGAAGACCTCGGCGCGCTGCGGGCGGCCCTGGCCTCCGGCGAGACGTTTACGCGGTACGGTCTCGACCGGCCGGCCTTCCTCTCCGAATTCACCTTCCAGGTCACCCGCGGACCGGGGGGACGGGACGTCCTGCGCGTGACCTCGCCGCGCCCCGTCACGGAGCCGTTCGTCACTCTGCTCGTCGAGGCGAACTGGCCCCGCGGCCGCCTGCTGCGCGAGTACACGGTCCTGCTCGACCCGCCCGTGTTCACGCCCGGCCCCGCGGCCACCGAAACCGTCGCGGCGCCCCGCGTCAGCTCGGGCGGCGCCTCGAGCGCCCGCACCGCGGCGCCCGTCGCGAGCGTGACCGAGCAACCGCCGGCGCCGAGCGGCGCGCCGGTGGCCGCCCCGGCTCCGGCGACCTCGGCACCGT
>DASUYI010000215.1:0-2674 GCA_036377475.1 Steroidobacteraceae bacterium
GTTCGTCGCGCTCAGCTTGATGTTGAGCACGTTCGTCGTCGCGTCGAACGTCACCGCGTCGACCGCGACTTTGTGCAGCTCGTCATATCGCTCTCCGGCCGCGTCGTAGATCATCGCGTTGTAGCCGGAGTGGTACTCGCCGAACGTGCTGCCGGCGCCGTCCGCCTTGTGGCAGACCTGGCAGTCGTCGCTGACGTCGTGGAACAGCACGTCCGCCTTCGTCCACAGCTCCATCAGCGCCGGGGCGCGCGGCTCGTCGTACTTCTCACCTTCCCAGGCGTCGATGCCCTCGACTGCGTGGCAGCTGCGGCAGGTCTTCGCGGTGAACGTGTCGTCATTGATGACCAGGGCGAGCTTGCCTTCGTGGCAGGTGTTGCAGTTGGCCATCGACTGCGGGTACGGGAACTCCATGGCGTGCGACATGTGGGTGTCGTTCATCACGTCGGCCACGTACTGGTACTGCGGCAGGACGCCCTGGTCTTCGTCGTTGTTGACGAAGCCGTTGCTGCCCGTCGCCCAGCTGTACGGGTCGTTCAGCATGACCTGCCAGATCGGGTCGGAGCCCGCGCGCGTGTCGTAGTGGCAGGTCTTGCACGCCACGAAGTCCGGCAGCGAGCCGACCACCGCCTCGCGGTAGCCATGCTTCTGGTACGGATTGCCGTGGCACTTGTGGCACGCCTCGACGTTGGCCGCCGAGACGTACGGAGTCGACTCCACGTCGCCGGCGATCACCTCGCCGTCGCTCGCGAAATCGCGATACAGGCGGTAGTGGCCGCTGTTGATCATCAGGTCCGCCGACCGGGCGACGTAACCGTACATCAACGTACCGGTGTACCCCTCCGGCGGCGTGTTCGGGTCGTAGGTCGCGTTGTTGATCGTGATGTGATATTCGCCACCGCCGTCGTCGATGACGCCGCTCGAGCTGTCCGACGGGCTTGCACCGAAGCTCACCAGCCTGTCGAACTTGCGGTTCACGGAGTCGTACGCGACGACGTAGAACGTGCGCTGGCCCGGGCTCTTGAACGACGGCAGTTGGTCGCCGTTCGCGATGCCGTTGCCGCTGGCATCCGTGATCGTGAAGTCGAGGCGCAGTTCGCCTTCGACTTCCGTCGGCGCCACGCCAAGCAGGTCGAGCTTCAGGTTCTTGTTGGCGCCGTCGATGTAGTCATCGTAGATCGCCTGGTGCATGTCACCGGCATCGGCGTGGCAGGTCCCGCAGGATTCCGGCTGCACGCTTGCGAGCACGTTCGTGGGGTCGCTTGCGCCCGGTCCCGTCGGACCGGTGGGTCCGGTCGGGCCCGAGGGTCCCGTCGAACCCGTGCCGCCCGCAGGGCCGGCGGGCCCCGCTGTGCCATCCTTGCCGTCGTCGCCGGAACACCCGGCGATGCCGACGCCCAGCGCCAATAGCGCCATCAGCGGCACGAAGGTCCGGCCGCCCCGCAGTTTCGTCGATGTCATTTCTTTGGCTCCCTCACCCGAGATCTGTCGGGTTCAAGGCAGGACGGATGCCCGGCCCGGATGAGGGGAAATCTTAGGAAGCCAGGCGCAGCGCAATAATCCCGATTAGCCGATGAATATTTTCGCGCGGTGTCATTGCGCCGCCCACCGGCCTAGCGATTAATGCACAGACACGTGAATCGACGTCACGTGATGGAGTACGAGGCGTCACTACCGGTGTCTCGAGAACCAGTCCACGCCGAACTCGCGCAGGCATGTTGCGTAGAGCGACGACGTGGCACCATCTCGCCGCATCAAGACCCGACATCGGGACTGGAGCACGCGGCATGAGGGACCGGGAATGGTGGCAGCAACTTTGCGCGACGATCGACGCAAAGGACACGCGCAGCTTCATGTCCTATCTCGCGGATGACTGCGAGTTTCGATTCGCCAATGGCCCTTCGGTGGTCGGGCACGCCGCGATTGGCGGCGCCGTCGATGCATTCTGGGCCTCGATCCGCGCGAGCGAGCACCACGTTTCACACTGCTGGTCCGGCGCGGCGAGCGCCGTCTGCGAAGGCACCTGCACGTATACGCGGCACGACGGCTCGACGATCACCCTGCCGTTCGTGGACGTGCTCCATTTCCGCGGCGACGAGGCCGAGCGCTATTTTATCTACATTGACGTGACGCCGCTGTACGCGGGCACGAGTGTCTAGTGTTCAGTGTCCAGCGGGTAGTCGGAAGCCGACGGTGTCGGCGCGCGGCAAGACCGCTTCCTACTAGACACTAGACACTGGACACCAAACACTCCCGCATCAACAGATGCGGGGCAGCGGATCGTCCTCGAGCTCCTCGATCACGCGCTCGCCGCCGAGCGGTGTGCGAAGCACCACCCGCTGCGGCCGCTCGCGCACGGTGCCGATGATCGCCGCGTCGCGTCCAGCGGGCAGCGCACGCACCGCGGCGAGCGCGGCTTGGGCCTGGTCACCCGCGACGACCGCGACGACGCGGCCTTCGCAGGCCAGGAAATACGGGTCGTAGCCGAGCATCTCGCAGACCGAGCGGACGGCGTCGCGCACGGGCACCTGCGTCTCGTCGAGCCAGACGCCGAGGCCGCTGGCCTGCACGATTTCGTGGGCGACGGTCGCCAGGCCGCCGCGCGTCGGATCGCGCATGAAGCGCAGGCCGGGGAACTTCGCGAGCTCGAGCGTGATCGGCAACACGCTCGCGGCAT
>DASUYI010000216.1:0-2880 GCA_036377475.1 Steroidobacteraceae bacterium
CGCCTTGATCATCGCGGTCGTGCTGCCGGAGTAATCGGCCTTCGCCGTGACCTCCGGGCTGCATTCGGGGTGCGCGAGGATGAAGACGTCCGGAAACTGCTTGCGGACGTCGTCGATGTCCTGCGGCGTGAAGAGTTCGTGCACCTCGCAGCGACCCTTCCAGCCGATCATCGTGTGTTCGACGTCGCCACCGTTCGTCGGGCCGGCGGCGTCGTGCCCATTGCCGAACGGCTTGCGCATGACCGACGGCACGATGATGTGACGGCCCGTCTGCCGGGCCACGTTGCGCGCCAGGTACTCGTCCGGCAGGAAAATCACCGTGTCCGACTTGAGCGACTCGACCACGGCCGCGGCGTTGCTCGAGGTGCAGCAGATGTCGCACTCGGCCTTCACGTCGGCGTAGGTGTTGATGTACGTGACGATCGGCACGCCCGGGTACGCTGCGCGGAGCGCACGCACGTCGGCCGCGGTGATGCTCTCGGCCAGCGAACAGCCGCCGCGCTCGGTCGGCAGCAGCACCGTCTTGGTGGGATTCAGGATCTTCGCGGTCTCGGCCATGAAGCGGACGCCGCAGAAGACGATGACGGACTTGTCGGTCTCGGCCGCGCGGCGGCTCAGTTCGAGCGAGTCGCCCTGGAAGTCCGGCACCGTGTGGAACAGCGCCGGCTCCATGTAGTTGTGGCCGAGGATCACGGCGTCGCGCTCGGCCTTGAGGCGCAGGATGTCGGCGGCGACCTCCGCCTTGAGCAGCAACTCGGCGTCGGGCAGCACGTCGCCGAGTTTCGTCTGCAGGTCGCGGTAGATGTCCTGGGCCGTGTGCACGTTGGTCGTCTCGGGGCCCGCCCGGGTGGCGGAGCCGGCATTTTAGCCGACGAGCCCGACCACCACGCCGCTTACCTCCAAAACGAACGGGCCGGGCGCCTCGCGACGCCCGGCCCGCGCTACCCTTGCGGGAACGGCCTCAGCAGCCCTGAGCCGTGTATCCCGCGTTGCCGTCCGCCGGCGGAGTCGAGAAGAACGGCTCCCCCTTGGCGTCATTGAAGACGCACTGCGCGCTCGTCCCGCTCAATTTCGGCCCCGCCATGCCCGGCTGGTTCGTGTAACCCCACGAGTTGACCGAGATCAGCGGGCCATTGCCGCCGGTCAGCGGCTGGATCCACGGTCCGCCCGAGGACCCGCCGGAAAGGTCGCAGCTGCCGAGCCACCAGTTGGCCGAATCGAGGTTGGCGAGGTTCTCGGCGCAGTACTTGAAGTTCGGGTCCTCGCTGTACGAATAGCCGAGCGCATGCGTATAGGCGCCCACGGTCGGGGCCGTGAACTTTATGTCCATGGCGACGACGGCTCCGTCCAGCACCGCACCCCGATTGGCGAGCCCCGGCGTGTGCGCGCCGGTGTTGCTGACGACGTAGTACGCGTAGTCCCAGGGGATATTGTCGGGGAACGTGCGCGTCGTCCAATCGGTGTCGACCACGCCGAACGCGGTCGACCAGCAGCCGTACGGGTCGTTGGCGCAGTTGAGGTCGGTGCCTGAGCCCGTCGTGCCGTCCTGGTATGGGATGAACAGCACGTTGCGCGCGAACGCCTTGTTCGCGTCGTCGTAGACGCAGTGCGCAGCGGTCTGGATCATGGACCGTCCCGTGTTGCCATCGGTGACGACCGTGCCGGAGCAGACGTAGCCTGCCCAGCGCGTCCTTTGCGCATTGCTCGGCATCTCGAAGTAGATGCGGCCGACCGCGTCCTGCACCACGCCGCCCGCAGTCCAGGTGCCGTTCGGGACGACGCTGCCGCCGCCCCCGCCACCGCCGCCCCCAGACGTGTCGACGGTGATCGTCAGCGTCGGGCTCGTCGCCGTGTTGTTGGCCTTGTCCTTCGCAAGGACCGACCAGGTCCAGGTGCCGTTCGTGAAACCCGACAGGTTCACTGACCAGACGTTATTGGCTCCCGCGGTCGCCTTGAACGACTGCTGCTGCCCGCCTTGCGGGCCGACGCGGATATTGACCGAGCGGATGCCCGAAGCGTCCGTCACGGTCGCCTTGAACGTGGCGGAGGCGCCGATTTTCGCGCCGTTGGCCGGATCGAAACCACTGATCGACGGCGGCGTGCTGTCGCCCGTCGGGTTGGCCTTCGGCTGCGCTGCGCCCTGGGCGGTGGCAGCGATCGTGTGGCCGTACGGCTGCAGCGATCCGTCCGGCTGCCGGAGGTACGCATTGCCGCGCTCGTCGAGCACGAGGTCGCGCGGGATTGCGGCGGCCCGTCGCTCGGGCGTCCAGTGCGAAACGATGCGGGCGTGCTCGGCGCTCGCGCCCTTCGCACTGCCGGCGGGTGCGGCGACCGTCGTCGTGGCCGCGGCGATCGTCGCTGTCGCGACGGTGGCCGTCAGTACGGCCCTGATCAATGCACGTTCCATCGTACGGTGTCCTCGGCGTGTCGGGAGCGGCGAGTGGACCAAAAGATTTGGCCCGTGTCCATCCATCGGCCGATTATGGAAAATGGCCGAATTGCCTGTTCCGCTGCGGTGGAACCGCACCAGTCCGTTCGGCGTGTCGCGGCGGGCCCCGACACGCCGGACGCCCTGCGTCACTGCGCGGTGGCCGTCACCGCGTTGCTCGGCGCGCTTTCGAGGTCGAGGTCAGGGTCGAACGTACCGTTGCCATTGCAGTCGGCCCACGCCGTGACGACGTAGGTGTACGCGACGCGACTCGACAGGCCGCCGTCCTTGTACGTGAGCACGTCGGCCCCCACCCCGGCGCGGTAGACGAGCTTGCCCGACTGGTTGTAGTGGATGCGGTATCCGCCGTTCGGCCCGGGCGCGCCCGCGAACCACTTGAGCGTGATCGCCCGCTTCGCGGCGCTCGCGGTCAGCGAGTTCGGCGCGCCCGG
>DASUYI010000217.1:0-4645 GCA_036377475.1 Steroidobacteraceae bacterium
TGCGCTCCTGCAACAGCAGGTCGGCCGCCTGCACGCGGGGATCGACGTGGAAGCGCCGCTGCATGGGGAAGTCGTGCAGCGCGTTGTCGATCGACACGAGGTTCATGCCCTGGTGGTGGGCCATGAACGTCGGGAGCACCACGCCCTCGCTGCCGTCCTCTGGGAGCCGGGACGGGGTGAAATCAATCGCTTCGTAAAACCCGTAGCGTCCCGCCATTCCGAGCCGCGCCAGCCGCACGAGGTTGCTCGTCACATCGGCTGCCACCAGGGGCGCCGCGAGCAGACTCGCATAGGGAGCCACCACGAGATCTTCGCCAAGACCTCGCTTCAGCCCGAGTCCGGGCACGCCGAAGGCGCGGTACTGGTAGTTCCGGTCGAGGTCCTGCGCGTTGTAGGCCGACTCTGAGATCCCCCACGGCACGCGCCGGCTCGCCGCATATCGCATCTGGCGATCGACGACGGCCTGGTAGGTCTCGTCGAGCAGCGTGTCGGGATACACGCGCATGACGAGCAGCGGCATGAAGTACTCGAACATCGACGCGCTCCACGAAAGCAGTGCGCGTGCGCCGCCTGCGGGCGTGAGCGAACGTCCGAGCTTGAACCAGTGATCCGTCGAGACCTGCCCGAGTGCAATGGCCACGAAGCTGGCGAGACGTGCCTCCGACGCGAGCGCGTCGTAGAACGACGAGTCGAGACGTCCAGCCGTGACATTGAAGCCGATTGAAAACAGTCCGCGCTGGCGATCGAACAGGAAGCCGAAGTCCATTTCTTCGACGAGGTCGTCCGCGAGGTCGGCGAGCCGTGCGGCGCGGTCCATGAGCTCGGCGGTGTCGGCCGGGGAGCGTGCGAGGTCGGCTCGTCGCTGCGCGACCGCGACGGCGATCCGCTCGAGCCACTGTGCCGCCGCCGGGATCGCCGGCATCTCGTCCTGACCGGCCGCGTCTTCCAGCTCGTGCAGGAGCTGGCCGATGGACGCGATCTGATCTTCGATCGTGTTCAGCAACGTCGGCCAGGCCTCGAGGGAGGTGGGACGTTCAGCCAGCGTGCTGTGGAGCGTGGCGAGCTCGCGCGTCAGCGCGCGTCCGGCTCGCGACGCCATCCGCTTCGGCGCCTGCAACAAGCTCTCGCCACAGAGCCGCAGCGCATCGTGCATGCCGTCGAGGGCGTCGGCACGGATCACGGGCTCCTGGGCGAGTTGCAGCAACCCGCTCTTCACGGTCAGCAAATACCCCGCGAGGTTGCCGCTGTCGACGGTGGACACGTAGGTCGGCAGCAGCGGCGCCAATGTGCGCGTGTCGTACCAGTTGTAAAAATGTCCGTGGTAACGGGGTAGCTTCAGCAGCGTCGCGAATGCCGGCTCGAGCCGCTCGACCACTCCTGAGGCGCTGATGTAGCCGAAGTCGTAGGCCGCCAGTGTCGAGAGCAGTTGTAGACCGATGTTCGTTGGTGAGGTTCGGTGCGCGACCAGCTCGTCGCGGTCTTCCTGGTAGTTATCGGGGATCAGCCAGTGGTCCGTCGGCGTCAGCAGGTCTTCGAAGAAGAGCCACGTGCGCCGCGCGACCATCCGCAGTGCCGCACGGTCGTCGTCGCTGATCGGCTGGCGGCTGTCGGGCGCCGGCCGTCCCGTCGCCCACGCCAGGGCGGGCGCGGCGAACCAGAGCGCCACAAACGGCAGCGCGAGCAAGAGGCGCCACGGAGCGATCGCCGCGACGAGCGCAAACACCAGCGCGGCGAGGGCGGGCGCGGCCCACATCGACAGCAGCACTCCGGGCGCCGTCCGCTTCACCTTCGCGAGACGGTCGGCTGAAACCCATTCGAGCAAGTGCCGGCGCGTGAAGAGCATGCGCCACAGCGTGCGCACCACGGCGTCGGCCATCACCCAGCTCTGATGCGCGAGCAGCGCCGTCCAGAGCAGCGACTGGTTGGTGCTCGTCGTCAACCCCTCGCGCTCAGTGGCCAGGTGCATTCGCAACGGCACGCCTCGCACGCGGGTGAAGAACGAGCGCCCCGCCTGCGAGAGCGCGGGAAACGCGAGCACGAGCACGCCGAGACTCGTCCACAGTCCGGGATTACCCGGCAGCACCGTCCACCCGGCCGCGAAGAGCACCATCAGCGACGGCGCCAGCAGGCTGCGCCTCAGGTTGTCGAAGATCTTCCAGCGCGAGATCGCCGGCAGCGTGTTGCGCACTTTCCGTCCCGACGCGTCGCGCACGGTGCGCCAGGTCCAGCGCGCGATCTGCCAGTCGCCACGCGCCCACCGATGCTGCCGCGCCGCGAATGCGAGGTAGTGCGAGGGGTAGTCGTCGACGAGGTGGATGTCGGTGCACAGTGCGGCACGCGCGAACGATCCTTCGAACAGGTCGTGGCTGAGCAACGCGTTTTCCGGCACGCGGCCGGCGAGTGACGCGTTGAAGGCGTCGACGTCGTAGATCCCCTTGCCGACGTAGCTGCCCTCGTGGAACAGGTCCTGGTACACATCCGACACCGCGGTCGTGTACGGGTCGAGACCCACGTGGCCAGAGAAGATGCGCGCGAACTGCGAGCGGTTGGCGCTGACCAGGTCGACCATCACCCGCGGCTGCAGCACGCCGTACCCCTGGGTGACGCGGCCTTTCTGGGCATCGAACCGTGGGGTGTTCAGCGGGTGCGCGAGTGTGCCGACCATGCGCCGGGCCGCGTCGAGGGGCAGCTGCGTATCGGAGTCGAGCGTGATGACATACCGGATGCGGCGCAGGATCGCGAGGTCGGCGGGCATGGCCATGAACGTGGTGCCCTCGGCGCCGCGCAGCAGGTGATTGAACTCTTCGAGTTTGCCGCGCTTGCGTTCCCACCCCATCCAGCGCCCCTCTGCTGCGTTCCAGCGACGTGCACGGTGGAGGAAGAAGAACCGCCCAGCCCCGTACCGCTCGTTGAGGCCGTCGACGCGAGTGGTCGCGTGCGCGAGAATCGCGGCGTCGCCGGGCAGTGCTTCGCTGTCGGCGTCGGCAAAGTCGGTGAGGAGCGCGAAGTGCAGGTGTTCGTCGCGGTTGCCCAGGAACCTCACTTCCAGGTCGTCGAAGAGCGCGTCGACTCGAACGATGGAGTCGGCGATGGCCGGCACGACGACCATCGTCCGCAGATGCTCGGGGATCCCGTCGCGGAGCGCCAGCTTCGGGAGCGGCCGCGGTGGCACTTGCCAGGTCACGATGAGATGCACGACCGACACAACCAACTCGCTGACGGGCAGCAGCACGACCAGCGCCACGACGACCGCTTCGGTGTTCGACCCGCCGTGTCGCAGGGCGTACGCGACGAAGCTGCAGACGCTGAGCGCCCAGAGCGCCCCGATCGTGCCGAGATAGCCGAGCGCCGGGTGCGCGAAGATGAATCGGACAATCCGCTCGCGAACCGGCGGCCGGTAGCCGACCTGCGACTCCAGCCGGAAGCGCCCCCGCGAGATCAGGTAATACCCGACGTGGTGTGAGCGGTCGCTGTGCGGCTCATCCCGTGTGGCGGTCACAGCCAGCGCGATCGCCGCACGGGCGACGTCTGTCTCTGCCTTGCCGGTACGCCGCGAGAGCTGCTCGACCGCGTGGCGATAGCGATCCCGGGTCTGAAAGTCCATCGAGGCGTACGATCCGGAGGGGTCTTCGCGCAGGATCTGCTCGACGACGCTGGCGCGCTCGAAGAAGAGGGGCCAGTCGATCGCCGATGCGAACCGCATGCTCGTGATCACGTTGCCGATCGCGAGCTGGCCCGCCGCCTCGCGCTGGTGCTCCGCACGCAACACTTCTTCGGCGGAGTCGTCTTGCGCCTCGAGCGCGCGGTGCAGCGCGTGCCACATCGGCGCGGCCGCCGCCGGCTGATCGCGCAGCCACTGCAGCAGCTCCACCACGAACGCGGACGACAACCGGCCGTCAGGCTCGCGTCCCCCCTGCAGGGTGCGCGCGACCGTGCGGTCGTCCCATCGCACCACCGAGAGTTCGCTGATCCGCCGTGCGGCCTCGCGGCTCCGGCGCGCGTCGACGACGCTCGCGGCGAGACGTGACAGCTCCTCGACAAGGGCGAGTCGAAGCATGATCGGGATCGCCCACGTCTCTCCGATCGAGAGCGGCGCCACACGCTGGTACGCCGCCGTGAACTCGATGAGCGTCTCGAGGTCGACGCGCCCCGCGGTGTGGGCAATCAGCTCCCGCGCGAACAGAAACACGCGGGGGTAGCCCTGCAGCGGTCCATCGGCCAGCTTCGGCAGCTCGAGGTAATACTTCCGCGGCAGGTGCTCCCGAATGTCGCGCACCTGGTCTTGCACCACATGGTGGTTGTCGCGCAGCCATTCCTCCGAGCCGACTGGCTGGGGATCTTTCCGCGCCGCCGCCGAGAGGAAGAGGTAGGCCTCGTCGAGCTGCGCCGCGCTCTCGTCCAGGCGCGGCAGCAGCGGACGCGCGCGGCGCGGGTTCGACGCGATGCCATGCGACGCCGCGATCCGGGCGGCGTGCGCGTCGAGTTGGAGCGGGGTAAAAAGCTCGGGTGGTGACGCGTCGGGGAGCACAGCGGGCGAAGGCACCTTGCTCAATTATTCCACCTACGCCAGGGCTCCGGCGGACAAGTCCATCTTCACCCGCACCATATAATCGAGCTCAGTGACGAAGAAGAAGATCTGCGACAC
>DASUYI010000218.1:0-2526 GCA_036377475.1 Steroidobacteraceae bacterium
CCGACCTCACGCGATCGAACCTCGAAGCGCTCGCGAAGATGCAGGAGTCGATGCTGAGCGCGCTGATGCCGTCGAAGCGCGAGAAGCCGTCGGCCCGCGACGAGGACGAGAAGCGCTCCTGATCGACTGCGCCAGCTCCCACGCGAGCATCGCGCGCTTTCTCGCCGGTCCCCAGCGATAGCCGCTCAGCGCGCCGTTGGCCCGCAGCACGTGGTGGCACGGGATCAGCCAGGCGACTGGGTTGGAGCCAACGGCCGCGCCCACGGCCCGGCACGCGGACGGGCTGCCGATCTCACGCGCGAGTTCCGCATAGCTCGTCGTGGACGTGGCGCCGGCCGCCAGCAGCGCCCGCCACACCTGCAGCTGGAAGTTGCTGCCGTGCAGCCAGAGCGTCAGCTTGCGCTCGCCACCGGGCGCCGCACGCCAGATGGTCGCGGCCACGCGCGCGATCGCGCGGTCGTCTTCGCACCAGTCCGCTTCGCGCCAGGCTTGCCGGAACCGGTCCCAGCCGTCGAACTCGCCGTCCGCATCGCCGAAGGCGAGGAACGCGATGCCGCGGTCCGTGAGCGCGATGCGCGCGGGGCCGAACGGTGTCTCGGCCGTGCCGTAGCGCATGACGAGGCCCCGCCCGCGGGCCTTGTATTCGCCCGGCGTCACGGCCTCGAGCGATACGAACAGGTCGTGCAGCCGCCCCGGTCCGGACAGGCCCGCGTCGAGCGCGGCCTGCAGCACGGACCGTTCGTCGTCGAGCGCCTGCCTGGCCGCGGCGAGCGAGAGGTGCTGCAGGAACTGCTTCGGCGAAATGCCGGCCCAGCGCCGGAACACGCGCGCAAAGTGGTACTCGCTCCAGTCCGCAGCCGCGGCGATGTCGGATAACGACGGCTGCTCGAGCGCGTGATCGGCGATGTATTCGATGGCACGGGCGATGCGCGTGAAGTCGCTCGTCCGGTCGGTGGGTACGGCGGTGGCGGGTCGGGTGTCCATGTGCCAAGCATACCCACGCACGGCGTCGCGGCCACCCGGATCGTGCTGTCGCGCGAGTGCGCTGTGCGACAATGGCCGGCCCATGGCTCGACATCGCATCTGCTTCCTGACCGCCGAGATTTCGCCGTTCGCAAAGACGGGAGGGCTCGGCGACGTGGCCGGTGCGCTGGTGCGGCACCTGCACCGGCGCGGTCACGAGACCCTGGCTTTCGCCCCCTTGCACGGCGTCATGGAACTGCACGGCACGGACCGGACCCCGGTCGAGTCGCTGCAGGGCGTCCCGGTCGTGGTCGGAACCAGCGAGTACCGCTACGACGTGCATCGCGTGCGCATGCCGGGACGCGACGACGTGTGGGTGCACCTGGTCGACTGTCCGGCCGTGTTCGACCGGCCGCAGATCTACTCCGATGCACCGGACGAGCACCTGCGCTACCTCGTGCTCACGCGCGCCGCGCTCGAATGCTGCCAGCGCCTGGCGTTCGCGCCGGACGTCGTGCATTGCAACGACTGGCACACCGCGTTCGCGCCGCTGCTGCTGCGCACGGCCTACGCCTGGGATCGGCAGGTCTTCGGCGCGTCCCGCAGCGTCTTCACGATCCACAACATCGGCTACCAGGGCGTCTTCTCGGCCGGCGCGGCCGCCGACGTGGGACCGGGCGTCAGCATCGAGGCATTCCACCATGGCGACCTCGCGCAAGGCCGCATCAACCCGATGCGCCACGGCATCCTGCACGCGGACGCGGTGACGACGGTGAGCCCGACCTACGCGCGTGAGATCTGCACGCCCGAAGGCGGGCACGGACTCGACGGGGACCTGCGCTGGCGCAGCGACGCGGTGTACGGAATCCTGAACGGCGTCGACTACGACGACTGGAACCCTGCGGCCGACCGGTACCTGCCGTTTCGCTACGGCGCGTCGAACCTCGCGGGCAAGGCCCGCAACAAGGAAGCCCTGCTCGACCTGCTGCGCATGCCGGCGGCGAGTTCGACGCCGCTGCTCGGCATGGTGAGCCGTCTCACGCGCCAGAAGGGCATCGACCTGCTGTTCGACACGCTGCCCGAACTGCTGCAGCAACGTGAGATCCGCTTCGTGGCGCTCGGCGCTGGCGAAGCCCATTACGAGCGGTTCATGGCGTCGCTGCAGGAACGCTTCCCGGGCAAGGCCGTGTTCTACAGCGGATACAGCGAGGAGCTCGCGCACTTCATCGAGGCCGCCTCCGACATGTTCCTGATGCCCTCGCTCTACGAGCCCTGCGGCCTCAACCAGATGTACAGCCTCAAGTACGGCACCGTGCCGATCGTGCGCCGCACCGGCGGCCTGGCCGACAGCGTGCAGCACTTCGATCCCGCGACCGGCCAGGGCACCGGCGTCGTCTTTAACGACTTCGACGCGGGCGGCTTGCGCTGGGCCATCACCACCGCGCTCGAGTGGTTCAGCTGGCCGAGCGTCTGGCGCCGGCTCGTGCAGAACGGCATGAGCGAGGACTTCAGCTGGGAAGTCAGCGCGGCGCAGTACGAAAAGCTCTACGACGCGCTGACGAC
>DASUYI010000219.1:0-2110 GCA_036377475.1 Steroidobacteraceae bacterium
GGCCGGGGCGGACGGCCGTCGGGCCTCCTTCTGCGCCGCAAGCCAGGCATCGAACTCCTCCCGCGGCTTGACTTCGACGACCACCGGCATGAACCCGTGGTCGCGGCCGCAGAGCTCCGCGCACTGGCCGCGGTAGGTCCCGATGCGGTCGGCAGTGAACCAGAGCTCGTTGACGAACCCTGGGATCGCATCCTTCTTCATGCCGAAATCGGGCACCCACCAGGCATGGATCACGTCGGCGGCCGTCACGAGCACGCGCACCTTGACGCCCTGCGGCACGACCAGGGGGTTATCGACCTCGAGCAGGTAGTGGTCGAGCGTGCG
Organism: Steroidobacteraceae bacterium; assembly: GCA_036377475.1. Classification (GTDB taxonomy): domain Bacteria; phylum Pseudomonadota; class Gammaproteobacteria; order Steroidobacterales; family Steroidobacteraceae; genus RPQJ01. Next base: position 325 of record DASUYI010000219.1, read on the forward strand.
CGGATCGACGCCCGAACCGACCTGGCGGGCCGCGTCGTGGTTGCGCGACAGGGTCGAGAAGAACGACACGCCGTGCTCGACGTATTCGTACTGCCACTTCCACTGATAGCCGGTGACCTTGATCGTGAGCTCGGAGCCGCTGGTGTCCTCGATGGCGACCAGCGTGCGCGCCGCCGGAATGGCCATGAAGACCAGGATCAGCACCGGGATGACGGTCCAGACGACCTCGGCCGTCGTGCTGTGGTCGAACGCCGCCGGCACCGCGTGCTTCGACTGCCGGAAGGTCGCGACCGAATAGACCATAACGGCGAACACCGCAGCCGCGATCGCAACGCACACCCAGAGGAGGGTCATGTGCAGGCCGTGGATGTCGCGGGAGATCGGGGTGACGCCCACGCGCAGGTTCAGGTCCCAGGCCGCCATTGCGGGTGCGCCCGCGAGGAGCAGGACGACGCCGGCGGCCAGGGCGCGCTTAGGACTCTTCATTGCTTGGCAGACTCCCGTAATGACCGGTCGTGACCACGAAGCCGCGACCCCCTAACCCCGAAGGCGTAAGCGCGACGGCCATCGCCCTTTGATCCTCCGCGCCGCCGCAAATAGCGCAGGCGTGGCGTGGATATGGGCCGCGCAGTTTAACCCGCTCCGCCCGGGGCCTGCGACGGGCCCCTCGCGTCCGTCAGCGCAGTCGATCCAGCGCCTTCGCGAGCGCGCGCGCCGCGACGTCCGTGTCCGGCGGCGACAGCCATGGGATCACCGCGAGCGGTGGACACTCGAGCAGGCGCTCGAGCGTGGCGATATTGTCCTGCGCGCGTTCGGCCGTGGGATCGATGCGATTGGCAATCCAGCCCGCGAACGGTGCACGGCGCGCGGCGCGGATCGCCTCGAACGTGAGCCGGGCGTGATTGAGACACCCGAGCCGCACTCCTACGACGAGCAGCACCGGTAGCCTGAGCGCCTCAGGCAGGTTGCTCGTGTAGCCCTCCGGGTGCAGCGGGACGCGCCACCCGCCGGCGCCTTCGATGACCACGCGGTCGCAGTCGCGGGTCGCCTGCGCGTACCAGTCGAGCAGTGTCGCGAGCGGCGTCGGGACGCCGGCCTCGGCGGCGGCCAGGTGCGGCGCGATCGCCGGCTCGAAGCAGAAGGGATTGACGAGCTCATAAGGTGCGGGCGGCCGTCCCTCGGTCTGCAGCGCGAGCGCATCGGCGTTGCGCAGGCCCTGCGGCGTGCGCATCGCGCCGCTCGCGAGCGGCTTCAGGCCGCGCGTGCGCAGTCCTGCCGCGTTCAGCGCGCGGACCAGCGCAACGGCCACCAGGGTTTTCCCCACGCCCGTGTCAGTGCCGGTGACGTAGAGGGCTCGCTGCGGTCCGCTCAAGGTTCCGTGCCTGGCCGCGCCGCTGCGGGCCCGCCTCCGGCTGGTGTGGTTGCGGGCCATGCGCCGGGGAGCAACCGGCGGGCGTTGTCGCGATAGATCCTGTCGATGACCGTCCTCGGCAGCGCCAGCCCCTGAAACCGCCCCTCGAAATCCGCGGAGCGCAGGAAAGCGTCGCCGGTCAGAAACTGCCAGTCTGCGAGCCAGGCCTCGTGTGCTTCGACGGCCAACGCGGCGTCGTCCCGATTGTGTTCGCCCGCCAGGTCACTGCCGTAGAGTATGCGATCCTGAAACGCCAGGAAGAATTTCCGCACCTTGTCGCGGTCCGCGACCGACTGGAGCTGCAGATGCACCAGGCGAGCGGCGAGGTCGACGGACGCCTGCGGGTATCGGGTCAGGAATTCGGCGATGCGATCG
>DASUYI010000220.1:0-5043 GCA_036377475.1 Steroidobacteraceae bacterium
TTTCATGGCGAACAATTCTCCTTGTTGCGTCGGATATGACTGAAGTCCCCTGACATCCTCGAGATACGCAACACCGTCACCGCTGTCAACCGCGACAGCGTGCGTCGCCCGGGCGTGCCCAGCGGCGAACATCTTGCCGGCACCGGGAAAAAATTTCCTTTGTTTTCAACGAGAAAAACGCGAGATTTCTTCGATTTCGCGTGAACTCCATGCGCGCTTCGTGGTCGCACCATTCAGGCGGCAGCGAGCAGTACGTCTGCTGCCGTTCATAACGGACCACGGACGTTGTTGATATGGAGGTCGACAGTCATGGCCAATGAAGGTGGCAACAATCCGGGCGGCGCCAGCGGCGGCCGTTCGAACCGCGGCTTTGCGGCGATGGACGCCGCGAAGCAGCGCGAGATCGCGAGTAAAGGTGGCTCGGCGTCCGGCGGCAATTTCGCCAACGACCCCGAGCGTGCACGACAGGCCGGCCGCAAGGGCGGCGAGGTTTCGGGCGGCAATTTCGCCAACGATCCGCAGCGCGCCTCTGAGGCGGGCCGCAAGGGTGGCGAAGCTTCACGCGGGGGCCGCAACCGCAACAATAATCCGGGCAGCAGCGACAGCAGTAACACCGGCAATCGCTGAGGCTCATCGTCCGGTTTCCGGTGACGCCGGCAAGACGCCCGGCGTCACCCATCGAACGCCCTGGCTGAGTTCCGGCCGGGCTTCAAGAGGGGCGCGCAACCGCACTGGTTGCGCGCCCTTTTTTTTGGATCGTGACGCGCTCGCGTGGGCAGGTTCTTGCGCGTCGCAGCAAAAATGCGCAGAGTCGTCCTGCATGTCCGCTTCGCTGCCGATCGACGCCGTCCCACACGCTGAGCCCGACCGGGTCGACGTCGCGATCGTCGGCGCCGGGTTCGGCGGGCTCTGCATGGCCATCCAGTTGCTGGTCCGCGGCGAGCGCGACTTCGTGATCCTCGAGAAGGCCGACGAGGTCGGCGGCACCTGGCGCGACAACCAGTATCCCGGAGCCGAGTGTGACGTGCAGTCGCACCTCTACTCCTATTCCTTCGCGGGCAAGCCGGACTGGTCGCAGCGCTACGCGGGGTGGGAAGAGATCCAGCGGTACATCCTGGACACGACCGAGCGCCACGGCGTCCGGCCGTACGTCCGCTTCGGGCAGCGCGTGGTCGGCCTGCAGTTCGACGAGGGTTTGGGCCGCTGGCAGGTGGAGACCGCGTCCGGAAAACAGTACTCGGCGCGGCACGTCGTGCTCGCGACGGGCCCGTTGCACGTGCCGCACGTCCCCGACATTCCCGGGCTCGACCGGTTCCGCGGCCGTGTCTTTCACTCGGCGTGCTGGGACAAGTCGTACGACTTCACCGGCAAGCGTGTCGCGTCGCTCGGCACCGGCGGCAGTGCGATCCAGTACTGCCCGCGCATCGCACCACAGGTGTCGCGGCTGTTCGTGCACCAGCGCACGCCCGCCTGGGTGATCCCTCGCGACACGCGATGCTACGGGGAAGGCGCCCGGCGACGCTTCGCGCGCTTCGACGCGTGGCGACGATTGCACCGGGCGCGGCTTTACTGGAGCAACGAGTCCCGCGTCTGGCCGTTGTTCCATCCTGCGCTCGCGCGCGTCGTGCAGCGGCTCGCGGCCTGGAACATCCGCCGCGCCGTCGGCGACCCCGAGCTCGCCCGCCGGCTGACGCCGGATTACACGATCGGCTGCAAGCGCATCCTGATCTCGAACGACTGGTACCCGATGTTCCGCCGGTCCAACGTCGAACTCGTGACCGAGGCCATTCGCGAAGTCACCGCGAGCGGCATCGTGACCGCGGACGGCGTGGAACGTCCGGTCGATTGCATCGTGTTCGGCACCGGGTTCGTGGTCGATCCACGAATCTACATGCAGCATTTCCCGGTGCGAGGCCTGCCGGGTCACGAACTCGCGCGCGACTGGCGGGACGGCGCCGAGGCCTACTACGGCATTTCGGTCGCCGGGTACCCGAACCTGCACCAGCTCGTGGGACCCAACACCGCCCTGGGGCACAATTCGATCATCTTCATGATCGAGGCGCAGGTTCGCTACGCGATCGAGTGCATGCGGCTGCTGCGCGAGCGCGGCGCCGACTGGCTGGCGGTGCAGCCGCAGGCGCAGGCCGAATTCAATGCGCGCGTTCAGGCAGGCTTGCGTGGCACGGTCTGGAGCTCGGGGTGCCGCAGCTGGTACCAGCAGGCGGACGGCCGCAATTTCACGATCTGGCCGTGGTCGACGTGGCGCTACTGGCTCGAGACGCGCAAGGTCGACGCGAGTCGTTACCGCTTCGGCAACGCGACGGTCGCGGCCGCGGTGTTCGCGACGAGCCTCGCCGTCTCCGCCTGCTCGAAACCCGCGACGCCCGAGCAGCAGGTGCGGGCGGTCATCGAGTCCGCCGAGGACGCCGCGGAGCGGCGCGACCACTCCGACCTCATGGCGCTCGTGTCGCCGAGTTTCGAGGGCGCGCAAGGCGAGGACGTGCAGGAGATCGCGCGGATATTGCGAGGCTACCTGCTCGCGAGACCGTCGCTCCGCCTCGTGACGCGCGTCGAGCAGCTCGAGTTTCCGTACACGGACCTGGCGCGCGTCCGGGTCGCGGTCGGCACGCTCGCCAGCGACGCGAGCGCGCTCGGGCTGTCCGCCGACGCGCAGTCGTTCGACCTGGAACTGCAGCGCGAGGACGACGAGTGGCTCGTCAGGCGCGCCGAGTGGGACTGACCGGCGGGCCTCAGTGCCGACGCCGGCACCTCGTCAGGCGGCTGCGGACCCATCAAACCAGACGGGGTCAGGCCGTGCTCCGCTCGAGCAGGACCTGACCCCGATTTCCCGCAGGACCAGTTGGGTCTGGTGCGACGCCGTCCTCAGTACCGGAACAACTGCAACTGCAGCCAGATCTCGTCGCGGTCGTCACCGCCGTCGACGCCGTGCTGGCCGAACGACAGCTTCACGTTGCCGTTGTGGCCGGCGAACATGTAGCCGAGGCCCACCATGATCTTGTCGGTGTCGGCGAGCGCGTCGTCGTCGAAGTTGCGGTCGGCGTACGACACGAACGGCAGCAGCTTGAGCGAGTTGATGTAGAAACCCGCTTCGGCGTAAAGGTTCTCCTGTTCCGGCAGCGCCGTCAGGAAGACGTCGCCGTCGATCGTGCTCCAGTCAACCTGCAGCGTGAGGCCGTTGCCGTCACCGACCGGCTGGTCCCAGAACACGTCGGCGCCGAGCGTGTTGTAGTCTTCCTGTGTGTCGTAACTGACGCCGAACGAGAGCAGCTGCTTCTTGCCGAGCGTGGTGCCCGTGTAGAAGAGCGCCTTCTGCGCCTCGAACACGTTGAACATCAGGCGGCCGAGGAAGCGCAGGTCGTTGGTCGAATTCTCGCCACGCACGCCCTGCATCACCGAGGCGCGATACTCGAGGTGGTCATCGAACAGGTAGCCGCGGGCGCGCACGCCGTAATCGCGCCCGACGCGCGCCTGCAGCGGCCCGGACCACGCGAAGGTGTAGGGGCCGTAGTCGGTCGCCATCAGCGTGGCCGCCGACTGGTTCGAGTTGTACGAGACCTCGTTCAGCATCATGCCGACGTCGAAATTGAATGCGTCGCTGCCTGGCTTGTACGTGACGACGAAGTCCTGGATGTAGAGGTCGCCTGCGTCCTTGCTGTTGACGGTGGTGCCGCCGCTGGTGGTGGTCGTGCCCTTGCCGAGGTTCGGGCTGTCGGTCTCGAAGAAGAACGACCACTGGTCGTTGATCTTGCCCCCCGCCAGGATCCGCAGGCGGCGGAAAAAGAGGTTCTGCGACGTATCGTCCTCGTTGACGTCCACCGACTCGGCCTGTCCCTGGACGAGAAACCCGAACTTGATGCTGCTGCCGTCCGTCGGCTTGATCTCCCACTGCGCATGAGCGGGAGGGGCCAGGCACGCGAACGAGGCGCCCGCAACGGCAGCCCACAGGGTTCGAGGTTTGAGAATCAGGTCACGCATGAGGAACTCCTGGGATGTAGTGCCGAAAAACGACATGAACGCAAATTTGAAACCGCTCGGCGTTGGTGGTTTTTACGGTTTGGGGGTCGTCGGCTGCCGGCCTGGAACGCACGCTCCGACGCTGGGTCGCAGCGGTCTCGCGATGTCGCACCGGCCGGAAAAACAAGGGCTGAACGTTTCGGAAGGCATCAAGGGCGGCTCCCCCCGCCGAGCCGTTTTACGCCGAATATGCTCGTCCCGACGCATGGTGCGCGATATTGGCCATTGGTCGCAATTTCGGCTTGCCGCAGAGCCGTGTACTCTCCGCAACAGGATGTCCCGACAGATCATCGTCGCCGACGACCACCCGCTGTTTCGCGAGGCGCTCAAGGCGGCGGTGAGCCGGTTGGATCGCGGCGTCGAGTTCGTCGAGGCGGACTCCGTTGCGGCGATGCTCGCGGCCGCCGAGGCGAATCCGGGCGCCGACCTGTTGCTGCTCGACCTCAACATGCCCGGGGCGCACGGCTTCAACGCGCTCGCGCACGTCCGTGGCAGTCGACCCGAGCTGCCCGTGGTGATCGTATCGGCCGACGACGATCCGCAGACGATCGCCGCGGCCCTGCGCTTCGGGGCGCAGGGCTTCATCCCGAAATCGACCGAGGCGGGGCAGATTGGCCGCGCGATCGAGGCCGTGCTCGCCGGCGAGATCTACACGCCGCCGGGGTACCGGCCACCGCGCGCACCGGCCTCGTCGGCCGAGGAACTCGAAATCGCGCGACGCATCGCCGAGCTGACGCCGCAGCAGTTCCGCGTGCTCGGGTTGCTGTGCGCCGGACTGTTGAACAAGCAGATCGCCTACGACCTCGACGTGTCCGCCGCGACGGTCAAGGCCCACGTCACCGCGATCCTGCGCAAGCTCGGTGTCACGACGCGCACCCAGGCCGTGCTGGCGGCGGGGCGTCTCGCGATCGACCGCGCGAGCGTCAAGCCGCCGCCGGAAGAAATCGACTGACGGAGCTGGTGTCCAGTGGCTAGCTATGTCTGGTGTCTAGCGTTCGGCAGGAGGCC
>DASUYI010000221.1:0-3232 GCA_036377475.1 Steroidobacteraceae bacterium
AAGCACGTCCAGGACGTGGAAGAGATCGCCTTCTCGCTCGATCGCCGAGTCGAACGACTGATAGTAGAAGCCATTGTCTCCGTCCGCGAGCAGCCCCGAGCGCTCGAGCGTCCACGTGATCAGATCGAGGCCTGCCGCGCGCGCGTCCATCGCCGCCTGCGAAGGGACGATCCTTTCGCTGCCATCGGCGCTCAACAGTACCCAGATCGGCGGAGCCCAGATCCGGATACCCTCCTTGCGGTACTGCGCCAGTTGCGCGGCGGTCGGCACGTCCGCAGGGACGTTGGCATCGTCCAGGTACACCGCCTGGCGCCCAAACGCAGGCTCATGCTTGACCCAGTAGAGCACGTCGGGCTTGTTGAACGACTGCGGCCAGACTTTGCGCGGTGACACGCCGGCAGCCTTGTACTCGTCGATCATCCGCTGCGCGTAAGCCTCCTGCGACAGGCCTTCGAACGGCATCGCCACCGAGGGGAACTTTAGTTCCGGCGTCATCTTGACGCCCAGACGCTTGAAGAGCTCGATGCTTTCCCGGTGCGTCATCAGGGTGCCGCTGGTCTGGCCCGCGTAGAGGTCGGTGCGCCAGTTCGCCGTGCCGGCCATGTACTCCGCGACCGTGCGGGCACGCGGGTTGAACGCGTCCATCTTGCCTTTCAGCGTCTTGAATTCCGCCAGCGTGATCTCGCTGGTGCGGCACTCGGCTGACGCGGGCGTCAGCAGGTTGCCGTTCGTGTCGAAACTCGCCGGCGAAAACGGCTTGATGCATTTCGCCGCCAGCGGCGTCGCGAGGATGTTGGTGGTCGTGTGCAGGTCGTTCTGTGCGTGCCGGCAGACCAGCTGCTTGTCCTTCGTGAACGTCACGTCGCACTCGACGATGCCGGCGCCCATGCGTGCCGCTGCCTCATAGGACTCGCGCGTATGCTCCGGGAACTGCAGCGCGGCGCCGCGGTGTCCGATCGAGAAATCCGAGCGCTGGAAGGGGCCTTCCGCGCAAGCCTGCAGCTCCGACTTGAGCGGGCTGTCCCTCATCTCGTTCAGCAGGAAGTACGGTCGCGGACCAAGTTGCACGTCGACTTCGTGTCCATCGTCGGATGCAGCGGTGCAGACGCTCGGCGCCGAGACCATCAGCACGGTGGTCGTCAGCAGTATGGACAATCCATGGTTCATGATCGGTTGCTCCGGAATGATGTTACCCCTGGTCGGGCCGGATGCCAGTCAGCGACGGGCCTTGCCGCGCGCCGAGTCCGTGACCTCACGGATTCATGTGGATGAATCCGCACTGATCCCTCAGTCGCGCGCATGATCGACGGCAGGCGTTAACAATTTGTGTCGGGCGGAGGACAGAGAGATGACGTGCACCGGTGGAACCAGCACGCAGCAGCGTGCGGACGGTCGTCGACTCTGGGCTCGACGCAGGCTCCTAAGTCCGCATGAGGACCGTGCTGGTCGAAGGATCAAAGTGGTTGCTACGTCTATTGACGGTACGACGCACCCACTCATCGTTCGAGCAGGAGAACAAGATGCGCAGCAGCCTGTTGCACGCCGCCTTGGTCGTTGCCGTGCCCGCGGTCGCCGCCTCGATCGCTGACGCCGCCGAACCGTTCGACACGGCGGAAATCTACGTCGAGAAGAACGCGACCGATGACGACACCGAAATCGTCATCGAGGCCGTCGGCGGCGACGACGGCCTGTGTCATTTCCGTGTCGTCGCTCCCGGTGGCCGCGAAATTTTCCACTTCGACAGTGACGACCGGTCGACGGGGGGACTGCGCGAGTTCCTCGTCGAGTCCCCCGAGCCGCCCGGCGACGCCATCCTCGCCGCGTATCCGGAAGGCCTCTATCGGTTTCGCGGCCGCACGTGCGACGGGCAGGCGTTTGCAAGCGCCGACTGGCTCTCCCACCGATTGCCGGCGGCGACGGTCATCACCTCGCCGCCCGCCGACGGCGAAGTCGATGGCAGCAATGGCCTCGTCATCGAGTGGTCGGCCGTCCCCGGGGTCGCCGAATACATCCTCGAGCTCGAAAACGAGTCCGCGGACCCTGAGCAGAGCCTGACGCTCAACCTGCCGGCGGACACCACGCGATTCCGCGTCCCGGCTCACTGGATCGCCAGTGGCGCGGAATATCAGGTCGGCGTCGCGACCGTGGCGCGAAACCGTAACGTCGTGTTCGCCGAGATCGAGTTCACGACTGCCGACTGAGCGAACGACCAACAAGCGCGACCAGCCGGGCCTCGTCGTCGCGCGTGTGTTCCCACGCGTCAGAAACGCCAGATCACCCCGAGCGACGGCAGCGTCGGGATGTAGTTGATCGTTTCGACCTCGAGGTCCAGCGGCCCGTCCTCGTCGTCCATCTCGTATTCGACGCAGCACGCGTTGTGCCGGTTGAACAGGTTCGCCACCTCGAGAAATACGGTCAGTTCCCCGGACCGCTCGAGCTGGAACTTCCGGGCGACGCGCGCATCGAGACTCGCGTATGCGCCAAGGCGTTCCTCGTTGCGCGGGCCGACGGCGATCAGCGACACCGGCCCGACCTCGGCGAGTTCGAACGCCGTCGTCGGCCAGCCGGTCCGGTAACGGCCCGCCAGGCTCAGGTCCCAGCCGCGCGTCTGCCAGGCAAGGCCGGCGCTGAACGCGTGCGTCTGGTCCCAGCTGCGATCCGCGGTCTCGTCGTCCGCGAACTCGTCGCGAACCGACGACCATGCGTACGTGAGCCACCAGCCGGGCCGTTCCCCGGCGTCGCGGTTCAACGTCACCTCGATGCCACGCGCGCTGGCGGCGTCCGGCGCCACCCGGATCCGGTCGGGTTTGAGCTCGGGCAGCAACACGAAGCTGTTGAGCATGTTTTCGAATCGCGGCCGCAGGTTCTCGTACTCTTTCCAGTACGCCTCGACACGCAGCTTCACTCCGTCGTCGCGCACGTGCTCGACGCTGCCGACCCAGTGGTCGGCGCGTTGCGGCGGCAGGAACGCCGTGACACCGTCGGAGATCTGCAGCTCATTGACGGCCTGCGACTGCACGTAGCGGCCCCAGCCGGCCCGGAGACTCGTGTGCTCGGCCAGGTTCCACAGCAGGCCGAGCCGCGGACTCCACCGCTCCCCGCCCGACGGGCTCAGCGACTCCCGGTCCCACCGCAGCCCGGCGTCGGCAGTCAGCCCAGGCCGCAGCTCGACGCGCACACTGGCATAGGCCCCGAGCTGATCTCCCGTCGGTCTCGCGCTCATCGAGCGGCT
>DASUYI010000222.1:0-9037 GCA_036377475.1 Steroidobacteraceae bacterium
TGCTCGCGGTCGTCGACGGCGAGGCGTCGTTCCTCGACTACCGCGAAATCGCACCCGCGGCGGCCACGCGCAACATGTACCTCGACGCAAAGGGCGAGGTGATCGCAGGGATGAGCCTGACCGGACACCGCGCCGTCGGCGTTCCCGGCACCGTCGCGGGCCTCTGGGAAGCTCACCGTCGGCACGGCAAGCTGTCCTGGAGCACCGTCGTGCAGCCGGCGATCGAGCTCGCCCAACGCGGGTTCGTCGTGCCCGCCGACCTCGCCGAGTACGCCGAGACCGAGCAGCAGGAACGGTTCGCCACCACCAACTTCGCCGCGCATTTCTCCGGCCTGCGCAGCGGCGTCACGTTTCGGCAGCCCGAGCTCGCCGCCGTGCTCGAGCGCGTGCAGCTGCACGGCGCCGACGGCTTTTATCGCGGCGTCACCGGGGACTTGATCGTCGCCGAGATGCGCCGCGGCGGTGGCCTGGTCACGCACGCCGACCTCGAGTCGTACCGCCCCGCGTGGCGGGCGCCGTTGCGCGCGGCCTGGCGTGGCAAGACGCTGCTGTCGTCGCCACCGCCCAGTTCGGGCGGGTTCGCGCTGCTGCAACTGCTCGGCATGAAGGACGCGCTCGGCGCCAGGTTCGAAGGGCTCGGCCACAACTCCGCGCAATACGTGCACCTGGTCGCGGAGATGGAAAAACGCGTGTTCGCGGACCGCGCGGAATACGCGGGCGATCCCGATTTCGTCGCCGTGCCGATCGACTCGCTGATCGACCCCGCCTACGTCGCGCGCCGAGCGGCGGAGGTGAATCCCGACGCGATCTCGGCCCTCGCGGAGGTGCGGCCGGGGTTGGCGGAGTCGCGCCACACCACGCATTTCTCGATCGTCGATCGCTGGGGCAACGCCGTCGCCAACACCTACACACTCAACACCGATTTCGGCAGCGGCGTCGTCGTCACGGGCGCGGGTTTCCTGCTCAACAACGAGATGGACGACTTCAGCGCCAGGCCGGGCACACCCAACTTCTACGGCGTCGTCGGCGCCGATGCGAATGCCATCGAACCTGGCAAGCGCATGCTGTCCTCGATGGCGCCGACGATCGTGCTCGACGGCGACGGCCGCGTGGAGCTGGTGACGGGCTCGCCGGGCGGGTCGACGATCATCACGTCCGTGTTCCAGACCATCGTCAACGTCTACGACTTCGAAATGACGCCCCAGCAGGCCGTGAACGCCGATCGTTTCCATCACCAGCTGCTGCCGCCGACCGAGATCACGTTCGATCCCGCGTTGCCTGACGGCACGCTGCAGGAACTGAAGCAGCGCGGCTACGACGTGGTGCCGCACGCCTGGCCGCTGGGCGACGTGCAACTGGTCGTGCGCCGGGGCGGCGCCTGGGAGGCCGCGTCCGATCGGCGCGGCCGGGGCGTGGCGCGCGTCATCCCTCGCACCCCTTCGCTGTCACGCCACTGGCCCTCCTCCGACGGCTCGTGGCACGCGCGCGGAGATGTCGCCAAAACGGGACGCTTCCCGGATTGAAGTTCCTACCCGGCGGCGTATATTCGAGCCGTACCCTGCTGATTCCACAGGGGTTTTGAGCGGCCCGCTACAGTCATCAGTCGACTGTTAAATAGTGGCCGCAAGCGGTTGACCCATAATAGGATTTGGCACTTCGGGGCGAGACATGGCGGCACTGTGGGACGTGTTCGACGGCGCGGTTCGGGTCCTGGTCGGGGCGGGCCCGGTCAAGCAGCGGTTGATCGAGGCGTGGCGCGACCATCTGGCCCCATTGCATGAGAAGGACGTCCCCGACGCGCTGCGCTCACGGCTCGCGACGGTTCACGCGGCGATGCACGTCGCGCACGCCAGCGGCGGCATGACCGCGCCGGAAGTCTCCGTTCGCAAGATGTCGGATAAGGATGCGGCCGAGCACGCGGTGCGCATCCTCGAGATGTACGCGCAGTTGAGCGCGATGAACGAGTTCGACGCGGCCGCGGCGCCGCGCCTGCGCGTGGTCCGCCGCGACGACCACGACCACCGAGCCGACGAACTCCCCGCCTTCCTCAGTCGAGCTTGAATTCGATCGTGTCGAAGCGCGTCGTCTCTTCGTGACGCGCCTGCCGCTTGATCGCATCGACGAGCTGCCGCTGATCCCACGGAATCACGTCGTCCGCTAGCTCCTGCACGGCGGGGGCGATGGTCTCGGCGCCGCCGAACGGCTCCAGCACGATAATCGGCTTGTCGTACGCCTTGGCGCAGTGCATCTGGAACTCGATCCAGTCCATGTTGCGCCGGTAGAGCGAAGCGGGCACGAGCACGACTTCGGCGTCGCCGATCTGTTTGCGCAACGCCTCGCGCAGCGCTTCCCTGTCGCCCGAGGGACGCTGGTCCGGCGTGCTCGTGTTGGTATAGAAGAAGTTCGGTGTGCTCTCGATGTACTCGAAGATCCGATGGTAGTCCTCGTCCGCCAGCCACGCGTGGGCGACGAACAGGCGAATCGGGTTCTTCTGCGTGACGCTGCTCATGGCGCCTCCTTCTGAAGATCGCACACAGTCTAGCGCAGTGGGCGCGTTTCCGGATCGTACCGCGCCCCCGTAGAATTGCCGGCCTGATGCGCTTTCTGCTCTACAACATCCGCTACGCAACGGGCACGGGCGCGGCTTTCCACCTTCCGGTTCCGGGTGCGGGGTACCTCCGCAGCAACTCCCGCGTGCTCTCGGGCATCACCCGGTTCATCAAGGACAAGGACCCCGACATCGTCGGGCTCGTCGAAGTCGACACGGGCTCGATCCGCAGCGGCCGGGTCAACCAGGCCCAGGTCATCGCCGAGTCGCTCGGGCATTACTCGACCTACCAGTGCAAGTACGGCGCGGACTCGTTCAACACGTTCGTGCCGATCGTCAACAAGCAGGCCAACGCGTTCCTCGCGGCGCCGCGCGTCGAGGGCGAGCGCTTCCATTACTTCGACACCGGCATCAAGCGGCTGATCATCGAGCTCGAGCTCGACGACCTCTGCGTGTTCCTGGTGCACCTCTCGCTCAAGTTCCGCCACCGGGCCGCGCAGCTGCGGCAGGTCTACGAGCTCGTCCGTCGTTCGACCAAGCCGGTCATCGTCGCGGGCGACTTCAACACCTTCTGGGGCGAGCACGAGATGGCACTGTTCATGGAGGCGAGCGGACTGCGCAGCGCCAACCGCGAAAGCCTGCCCTCCTACCCCGCCCGCAGGCCCCGGCTCGAGCTCGACTTCATCCTCTATTCCCGCGGCATCGAGATCGACACGTTCGACGTGCCTGCGGTCAACTTCTCCGACCACCGCCCGCTGGTCTGCGACTTCCACGTCACGGGCTGACGCGCGACGTGGCGAGGGTCCCTGCATGAATGCCGCCGCCCGCACGTCCTCGACGCAGCCCTCGACGCCGAACTGGACGCTCGAACTCGATGCCGACCGGGTCGCCTGGCTCACGTTCGACAAGCCGGGCGCGAGCGCCAACGCGCTCTCGCGTCCGGCGATGACCGAACTGAACGACCGCCTGGCGGAGCTCGAGCCACTGCGCCCGGCCGGTCTCGTGATCGTCTCGGCCAAGAGCGGCTTCATCGCGGGCGCCGACATCTCGGAGTTCGAGCAGGCGCCCTCGCCCGCCGAAACCGTGCCATGGGTCCGCAAGGCCGACGCCGTGATGCAGCGGCTCGAGGACCTGCCGTTCCCCACCGTCGCGGCCATCAACGGCTATTGCCTCGGCGGCGGACTCGAGCTCGCCCTCGCCTGCCGCCACCGCGTCTGTGCCGACGATCCCAAGGTCACGCTGGGCCTGCCCGAAGCCCTGCTCGGCATCCACCCGGGCTTTGGCGGCACGGTGCGGACGGTGCGGACGGTGGGGGTCACGACCGCGATGGACCTGATGCTGACCGGCAGGAGCTACCGGCCGGACAAAGCCTTGAAGGTCGGGCTCGTCGACGAAGTGGTGCCGACCGACACGCTACGTGACGCGGCGAAGCGCCTCGCGCTCGAGCCGCGACCGCGCGCCCGCGCGTCGCTCGGCCAGCGTCTGCTCAACCTGGCCGTCGTGCGCGGCCTCGTCGCCGACAGGATCGAACGGCAGGTCGCACGCAAGGCGCGGCGGGACCACTATCCGGCGCCGTACGCGATCGTCGGCCTCTGGCGCAGGCACGGCACGAACCCGCGCACGGCGTACGAAGCGGAGGCCCAGTCGGTCGCGGAACTCGTCTGCACATCGACGTCCCGCAATCTCGTGCGCGTGTACTTCCTGCAGGAGCGTCTCAAGGGCCTCGGCGGCAAGGACGTGCCGAAAAACGGGCACGTGCACGTGGTCGGCGCGGGCGTCATGGGCGGCGACATCGCGGCGTGGTGCGCAGTGCGCGGCTTCACCGTCACGCTGCAGGACCGCGCGCAGGGGTTCGTGCAACCAGCGCTCGGTCGGGCGACGGCGTTCTTCGAGCAACGCGCGCGGGTTCCCGGCAAGGCGGCCGAGTACGCGGCGCGTCTGCAGGCGGACGTCGAGGGCCGCGGCGTCGAGCGCGCGGACGTCGTGATCGAGGCGATTTTCGAGAATGCCGAGGCCAAGCGTGAGCTGTACTCCCGGCTCGAGCCGAGGCTCGCGCCTCGCGCCGTGCTCGCCACCAACACCTCGAGCCTGATGCTCGAGCCGCTGGCCGAAACGCTGGCACGGCCCGGGCGCCTGGTCGGGCTGCACTTCTTCAATCCGGTCGCCCAGATGCCACTCGTCGAGGTGGTCGAGTCCGGCGTCACCGAGCCGCAGGCACGCGCCACGGCGCTCGCGTTCGCCCGGGCGATCGACAAGCTGCCGCTGCCCTGTCGCAGTGCCCCGGGCTTCCTGGTCAATCGCGTGCTGATGCCGTACATGACCGAGGCGATGCTCGCCGCGCACGAGGGTGTGCCGCTCGCGACGATCGACGAGGTGGCCGTGCGTTTCGGGATGCCGATGGGGCCGATCGAGCTGGCCGACGTGGTCGGGCTCGACGTCTGCCTGCACGTCGGCCGCATCCTCTCGGCCGCGTTCGGCGGCCCGGCCCCCGACGCGGTGGCGCCCCTGGTCGACGCCGGCAAGCTCGGCAAGAAGAGCGGCCAGGGCCTGTATGAATGGCGCGAGGGCAAGGCGGTCAAGCCGCCCGTCGATCCCGCGGCCAAGGTGCCGGACGACCTCACGGATCGGCTGATGCTGGCGCTCGTCAACGAGGCCATGGCGGTGCTGCGCGAAGGCGTGGTGGGCGACGCGGACCTCGTCGACGCCGGCGTGATCTTCGGCTCCGGGTTCGCGCCGTTCCGTGGCGGCCCGCTCAAGTACGCGCGCGACCGCGGCGTCGCGGACGTCATCGCGACGCTCGAGGCCCTCGCCGGACGATACGGCGAACGTTTCCGCCCCGATCCGGGCTGGCAGCAGTTCGCGTCGAAGTCCGCGTGATACCATTCGGAATCTTTTGCCATTGCCTACTGAATGAGCACCGATCGCGCGCTTGACCCGGCCTTCCTCCGAGCCTTTTCGCCACTCGACGGGCTCAAGAACGAGAACCTGCGGGCGCTCGCGCGCAAGACGACCGTGCGCGAGCTGGGCCAGGGCCGCCTGCTGTTCAAGGAAGGCGATGCGGACAAGCGCACCTACTACCTCGCCTCCGGCATCCTCGAGCTGATGACGAACGGGCGTGTCGTCGGCACGATCCGTGGCGGCACGCCGGACGCGCGCCACCCTATCGCGCCCGTGCTGCCGCGTCGCTGCTCGGCGCGCGTCGCGTCCGAGCGCATCGACTACGTCTCGATCGACAGCGACATGCTCGACGTCCTGATCACCTGGGACCAGACCGGCACCTACGAAGTCGGCGATCTGCGTGCGGGCGACGGCACCGGCGACGACTGGATGACGATGCTGCTGCAGAGCCGCGCGTTTCACCGGATCCCGCCCGCCAACCTGCAGGCCGTGTTCATGCGGATGCAGCGCATCGCCTATGCGGCCGGAGACACGGTGATCCGCCAGGGTGACGAGGGCGATTACTTCTACGTCATCGTCGAGGGTCGTTGCTCGGTCAGTCGCGAGACACCGCTCAACCGCGAGGGCATCCGGCTCGCCGAGCTCGGCAAGGGCGAGACCTTCGGCGAGGAGGCGCTGATCTCCGGCGCGCGGCGCAACGCGACGATCACGATGCTGACCGACGGCGCGCTCATGCGCCTCGGCAAGGAAGACTTCAACACGCTGCTCGAGGAGCCGCTGCTGCAGTGGGTCGACTTCGAGCGCGGACAGCAGATCGTCGCGGCCGGCGGCACCTGGCTCGACGTGCGGCTGCCGAGCGAGTTCGAGCATTGGCACCTCGAGCCGTCGATCAACGTGCCGCTCTACTTCGTGCGGCTCAAGATCAAGACGCTCGACCCGTCCATCCCCTACGTCGCGGTCTGCGACAACGGCCGCCGCAGCTCGGCGGCCGCGTACGTCCTGAGCGAGCGCGGCTTCGAAGCGTACGTGCTGCGCGGCGGAATCGGCGAGACCGAGCTCGCCGAGGCGCTGATACAGACGAGTGGGTAGTGGCTAGTGGCTAGTGGCCAGTAAGACGAAAAAGGCCGGCGATGCCGGCCCTTCTTTCCTACTAGCCACTAGCCACTGACCACTAGCCACTACATCGTGTGCGTCGGCTTGTCGCCGCCGAGGGCCCCGGCGAGATAAGACTCGATCTTGCGCTGGGTCTGCCCGCGGTCCTGCTCGCTGAACTGCACGCCGATGCCGGCGGTGCGCTTGCCCTGCGCGCCCTTGGGCGTCATCCAGATCACGCGCCCGGCCACGGGCAGCTTTTCGTCCTCGCCCATCAGGTTGAGCAGCATGAACACCTCGTCGCCGAGGCGGTAATTGCTGCTCGTCGGGATGAACAGCCCGCCGTTCTTCACGAACGGCATGTAGGCGAGGTACAGCGCGCTCTTGTCCTTGATCGTGAGCGTCAGCAGACCGGGCTTGTTCGGCTGTCTCGTCGCGGGCGCGGCCATCGTTTTCCTTGTGGCTCCGTCAGCGCGGCCTGACCGCGGCCCGCAATTCGAGCAGCACGGTCTCGACCACCAGGGGCGCGGAGGCCGAGCCTTCCAGCAGTCGGCGAGCCTCGCGCAGGCGGTCCAGCACCTGGAACGCCGCGGTTATGTTCAACTCGGTGGTGGCCCTTTGCAAGGGAGAACCGGCCCGAACCGTGAGGGCCGTCTCATCGGCCACCCCGGCCGCGCGCTGGACGGCCGTTCCGAGCCAGCTTTCGAGCCAGTCGAGGCGTGCCGGCAACCCCTCGCCCTGCATGTCCGCGGCCGCCCGGGTGACGTCGATGCGCTCGCCCAGGAACGCATCCAGCAGCGCGATCATCTGCTGCTCGAGATCGTCGAAGTGCGGCGCCAGCCCGACCGCTTTGAGCGGAGCGCCGCCGGCCATCGCGAGCAAACGCGGCGACGTCGGTCGCCCGAGCGTCTCGGCGAGCCAGCGAGCGGCCACGGCGGCGTCGGGGCGCGCGACTTCGACGCGCTGGCACCGGCTGCGCAGCGTCGGCAGCAGCGCCGACGGGCGCGCGGTCACGAGCACGATCACGGTGCGGGGCGCCGGCTCCTCGAGCGTCTTGAGCAGCGCGTTCTGCGCCTGCGTCGTCATGCGCTCGGCCGGCGTGACGATCGCGACTCGGTATCCGCGCCGCATGCTCGTCATCGCGAGTTGCTCGCACACTTCGCGAACCTGGTCGACACCGATGGTCTTCTTGTCCTCGAGCGGCCGGACCCAGTGCACGTCGGGATGGTTGCCGGCGCGACTCAACGCGCACTCTGCGCACTGGCCGCAGGCCTCGAGCCGTGTGCCGCGACCGCTGCAGAACAACGCCGCCGCGAGCGCCGACGCGAACCGCTCCTTGCCCACGCCGGCGGGCCCCTGCAGCAGCAGGCCGTGCGGCAGGCGCCCGGCCGCCACGGCCCCGCTCAGCCGGTCGCAGGCCGTCGCGTGCCACGGCAGCAGGTCGATCGGCGGCGGCGCGACGACGTCGTCGTCCTGGTCGTCGGTGCGTTCGGCGGCCGGAGGTTTCACGACGCGCCCACCACGGGTTCGCGCAACGCGGCCAGCGCGGCGCGGACTTGCGCTTCCACCGCCTCGGGCGCACCGCTGGCGTCGATCACGCGAAAGCGCCCGGGCTCACGCGCCGCACGCTCGAGATAGCGCTGCCGCACACGCTCGAAGAACTCGCTGCGCTCGGTCTCGAAGCGATCCGGGCCCGCGGCGCCGTTGCGCGCCTGTGCCCGTTTCATGCCGAGCTCGACCGGTGCGTCGAGCAGCAGCGTGAGGTCCGGTTGCCGCCGCGGATGCACGATCCGCACGAGCGCGTCGATGTCCGCGTCCGCGACGCCGCGGCCGCCGCCCTGGTAGGCGTAGGTCGCGTCGGTGAAGCGGTCGCAGAGCACCCAGGCGCCGCGCGCGACCGCGGGTTCGACGAGGTTCGCGAGGTGCGTCGCGCGCGCCGCGAACATGAGCAACAGCTCGCACGAGGGTGGCATCGGTTCGTCGCTGGCGCGTTCGAGCAGCACCTGGCGCAACAGTTCCGCGCGCGGCGTGCCGCCGGGCTCACGCGTGACCACGACCTGCACGCCCGACGCCCGCAGCCAGCCGGCGGCGCGGTCGAGCTGCGTCGACTTGCCGACGCCCTCGCCGCCTTCGAACGTGATGAACCTGCCGGCCACTCAACGATCCTTCTGCACTTGCTGCCGATAGCGCACGAGGTACTGCTTCACCGCGGCCTCGTGCTCCGCGAGCGTCTTCGAGAACACGTGCGCGCCGTCGCCGGTACCGGTCGCGACGAAGAAGAGCTCGCCGCGCTCGTCGGGCTGCACGGCGGCGTCGATCGCGCCCTTCCCCGGCAGCGCGATCGGCGTCGGCGGCAGGCCCACGCGCGTGTACGTATTGTAAGGTCCGTCGCGCTCGAGGTCCGCGCGCCGCAGGTTGCCGTCGAACTTTTCCCCGAGGCCGTAGATCACGGTCGGGTCGGTCTGCAGCCGCATCCCGCGTCGCAGCCGTTCGACGAAG
>DASUYI010000223.1:0-2562 GCA_036377475.1 Steroidobacteraceae bacterium
CCGCGGTCGTCGGCACCGCGACTACGGGCGCCATGCCGGCGACGTCGACGCGCGTGTACCAGTCCTCGCGGTCCTCGAAATCCCAGATCGGCCGCGTCTGACCGATCATCAGCGCGATCGCCTTGCCAGTGTCGAGCGCGCTGCCGCCGCCGAACGCGATCACGCCGTCGTGACGGCCCGTGCGATACGCCTGCACGCCTGCGGTGACGTTGGCCTCGACCGGGTTCGACTGGACGTCGGAGAAGCACTCGATGCCGAGGCCGGCGTCGCGGCACAGCCCGAGCACGCGCGCGACCATGGGCAGTCCGGCGAGTCCCGCGTCCGTGACGAACCGCGGGCGCCGGATGCCGAGCGATCGGCAGTGTTCCGGCAACTCGACGATGCGACCGGCGCCGAAGCGGATGCTGGTCGGGTAGTTCCAGTTGCCGCGAAGTTCGGTCGTCGTCATGCAAGTGATCTCCGTGCCGCGGCGCGACCTCTCAGGTGCGTACCCGCAGGTGGAAGGACTTCGGTCGTGTCAGGTGCTCGTAGCCGAGGGTCGAGAGCGTGCAGCCGCGGCCGGAATCCTTGACACCGACCCACGCGAGCGCCGGATCGAGGTAGTCGCAACGGTTCATGAACCAGGTGCCGGTCTGCACCTCGTCGCCGATCGCGAGCGCCGCGTCCAGGTCCTCGGTCCAGACCGCCGCGGTCAGGCCGAACGCGCTGTCGTTCATGAGGGCGACGGCCTCTTCGTCCGAGCGCACCTTCATGATGCCCGCGACCGGGCCGAAAATCTCGTCGCGCATCACCGGCATCGTGTGGTCGACGTCGAGCAGCACCTGCGGCGCAACGTACGGCGTGCCGGCGCGGCTCGCCTCGAACTCGTGCTCGGGGATCGGGCAGCGCGCTCCAAGGCCGATCGACGTCGCCACCTGGCGACGGATTTCGTCCGCCGCGGCGGTACGCACCACGGGCCCGAGCGTCGTCTCGGTGTCCAGCGGGCTGCCGAGGGTGTAGTTGCGCGTGAGCTGGATCCAGCGCTCGACGAACGAGTCGTACAGGTGCTCGTGCACGTAGACGCGCTGGATGCCGCAACAGGACTGGCCCGAGTTGAAATACGCCCCGTCCACGAGGTTCTCGACCGCGTGCGGCAGGTTCGCGTCGTGACGCACGTAGGCAGGATCGCAGCCGCCGAGCTCGAGCCCCGTGCCGATGAAGCGTGCGGAGGCGGCGCGCTGGATGGCTCGCCCGCCCGCCACCGAGCCCGTGAACGCGACGAAGTCGACGCGCGGATCGCCGACGACGCGGTTCGTGTCGTCGTGGCTCAGGTGCAGCACCTGGAAACAGCCCTCGGGCAGGCCCGCCTCGCGAAAACACGCGGCGAACGTCTCCGCGCAGAGCGGCGTCTGTGCCGAGTGCTTGAGCACCACCACGTTGCCGGCCATCAGCGCCGGGACGACGCTGTTGACGGCGATCAGGTACGGGTAGTTCCAGGCTGCGACGGTGAACACGACCCCAACCGGCTCGCGTCGCAGGAAGCGCCGGAACCCCTCCTTCGGCCCGACGTCGATGTCCGCGAGCGCCTCGGGCGCAATCGCGATCATGTGTCGCGCACGCTCGAGCGTGCCGCGCACTTCGTTCGGCCCGTAGCGGACGGGTCGCCCCATCTGCCACGCGAGTTCCTGCGCGACGGCATCGCGCCGCCGTTCGAACGCCTCGCAGAAACGACCCAGGATCGCGGCACGCGATTCGACGGGCACGCGGCGCCAGTCGCGCAGCGCGCGCCGCGCGCGGTCGAGCGTCTCGTCGACGGTCCTGCCGGTGGCGAGTTCACGTTCGACGTGGACCGAGCCGTCGATCGGGGAAATGGTGCGCTGGAGCGGCATGGCAGAGATTGTAGTGGCTGGTGGCTAGTGGCTAGTAAACAAGGAACGGCGCTACGCGCCTTCTTGCCAGCCACTGGCCACTAGCCACTGGCCACTCTCTCAGATGATCTCAAAATACCTCTGCAGCTCCCAGTCGCTGACGTGCTTGCGGAACTCGCGTTCCTCCCACTCGCGCGTGGCGGCAAAGTGCTCGACGAAGGCGTCGCCGAACAGGTCGCGCGCGGCGCGCGAGGCCTTCAGGCGCTGGGCAGCGTCCCACAGTGTTCGCGGCAGCGCGAGCCGGGACGGGTACTTCCGGTCGTAGGCATTGCCGGTCACCATCGCTTCGGGCTCGATCCGGTGCTCGATGCCCCAGAGCCCCGAGCCCAATGCGGCCGCGAGGATCACGTACGGATTGGCGTCGGCCGCGGCGATCCGATACTCGACGCGCTGCGACTTCGGGCTGCCCGGGATCACGCGCAGCGCGGTCGTGCGGTTCTCGACGCCCCAGGTCGAGTCGGTCGGCGCCCAGAAACCTGGAATCAGTCGACGATACGAGTTGACCGTCGGCGCCACCATCGCGAGCAGTTCCGGCATGAGCTTCTGCTGGCCGCCGACGAACCAGCGCAGGGTGTCGCTCATCGAATGCGGCTGGCCCGGCTCGTGGAAGACCGGATTGCCGTCTTTCTTCAGCGACAGGTGGATGTGCCCGCTC
>DASUYI010000224.1:0-2072 GCA_036377475.1 Steroidobacteraceae bacterium
GACGGCCCGGCGACGTTACGCACCACGCTCGACAGGTCGAAGGTCAGCGTGCGCTCGCCCGCGAGCGCGCCTTCCCAGTACGGCGGGCGGCGGATGTACGTCGACGTCGGTCGCCAGTCGTAGAGCGGGCTCGCCCTGGCGACGGAGCGGCTGCGCTCCTCGAACATCGGAAAATAGACTTTGCGGAACTGCTCAGGGTTGACGGCCTGCGCGACGATCGCGTCGATCTCCTCGTCGGACGGCCACAGGTCCGCCAGCGTGATCGGCTTGCCGGACGCATCGACGCCGAACGCGTCGCGCTCGATGTCGAAGCGCACGGTGCCCGCGATCGCATAGGCGACCACGAGCGGCGGCGAGGCCAGGAACGCCTGCTTCGCGTACGGGTGGATCCGGCCGTCGAAGTTGCGGTTGCCGGAGAGCACCGCGGTCGCGTAGAGATCGCGCTCGACGATCTCCTGCTGGATCTTCGGATCGAGTGCGCCCGACATGCCGTTGCAGGTCGTGCACGCGAACGCGACGATGCCGAACCCGAGCCGCTCGAGTTCGGTCTTGAGGCCCGCTTCTTCGAGATAGAGCGCGACGGTCTTCGAGCCCGGCGCGAGCGAGCTCTTCACCCACGGCTTGCGTGTGAGGCCGAACCGGTTGGCGTTGCGCGCCAGCAGGCCGGCCGCGATCACGTTGCGCGGGTTCGAGGTGTTGGTGCAGCTCGTGATCGCGGCGATGATCACCGCGCCGTCCGGCATCCGGCCCGGGGCCTGCTTCCACGTCGACGCGATGCCTTTCGCGGCCAGCTCGGTCGTGGCCACGCGCGCGTGCGGGTTCGACGGCCCGGCGACGTTACGCACCACGCTCGACAGGTCGAAGGTCAGCGTGCGCTCGTAGACGACGGACTGCAGGCTGTCGGCCCAGAGTCCCGCCTCTTTCGCGTACGTCTCGACGAGCTTGACCTGCGCGGGCTCACGACCGGTCAACCGCAGGTACGCGAGCGTCTGCTCGTCGATCGCGAACATCGCCGCGGTGGCGCCGTACTCGGGCGCCATGTTCGAGATGGTCGCTCGATCGCCGAGCGTCAGCGAACGTGCGCCGGCGCCGTGGAATTCGAGGTAACTGCCCACGACCTTCGACTTGCGCAGGAACTCGGTCAGTGCGAGCACGATGTCCGTCGCGGTGATGCCGGGTTGTCGCCGGCCGGTCAGCTCTACGCCGACGATCTCGGGCAGGCGCATCCACGACGCTCGGCCGAGCATCACGTTCTCGGCCTCGAGGCCGCCGACGCCGACAGCGATCACGCCGAGCGCGTCGACGTGGGGCGTGTGGCTGTCCGTGCCGACGCAGGTGTCGGGAAACGCGACGCCGTCGACCGCGTGGACGACCGGCGACATCTTCTCGAGGTTGATCTGGTGCATGATCCCGTTGCCGGCGGGGATCACGTCGACATTGTCGAACGCGCGGCTGGTCCACTCGATGAAGTGAAAGCGGTCTTCGTTGCGCCGGTCCTCGATCACGCGGTTTTTCGCGAAGGCATCGGGATCGTGGCCGCCGCACTCGACCGCGAGCGAGTGATCGACGATCAGCTGGACCGGCACGACCGGGTTGACCTGCGCGGGGTCTCCGCCCTGGTCGGCGATTGCATCGCGCAGGCCCGCGAGGTCCACGAGCGCGGTCTGACCGAGGATGTCGTGACAGACGACGCGCGCCGGAAACCACGGGAAGTCCCGCTCGCGCCTGACCTCGACGATCTGGCGCAGGCACTCGTCGACGATCGCCGGGTCCGCGCGGCGCACGATGTTCTCGGCGTGGACGCGCGCCGTGTACGGCAACTTCTCCCACGCACCGGGCTGCAGGTCGTTCACGGCCGCACGCGCATCGAAGTAGTCGAGCGAAGTGCCGGGGAGGGGTTTGCGATGGAGTGTGTTCAAGGGAATGAGCGGATAGCGGATAGCGGCTGGCGGTCAATAGGACTGGAAAAAGCGGCAACGGCGGCGGTAACGAAGTTCGGATGCGTCGCTGGCGACGCGCTTCCTACTATCCGCTAACCGCTATCCGCTTCCTACCTCTTCCCGATCGGCACG
>DASUYI010000225.1:0-4956 GCA_036377475.1 Steroidobacteraceae bacterium
GACGGCCCGGCCGGAAAGACCCGACCATGCTCGACCCAGCGACGGGCGACGCGCCCGTGGCCGCGGACGGCCTCGCCGTCGGTCGAATTCACCGGGTCGCCGCGCATCGTTATTGCCGCGACGCCTGCCGCCGCTGCAGGAAGATCAGCTGCTCGAACAGGTGCACGTCCTGCTCGTTCTTGAGCAGCGCGCCGTACAACGGGGGCAGGCTCTTGCGCGGGTCGTCGGTGCGCAGCGCCTCCGGCGGGATGTCCTCCGCGAGCAACAGCTTGAGCCAGTCCAGCAGCTCCGACGTCGAAGGCTTCTTCTTGAGCCCCGGCACTTCGCGCAGCTTGTAGAACGCGTTCAGCGACTCGCTGAGCAGCTCGCGCTTCAGCTCCGGGTAGTGCACGCCGACGATGCGGGTCATCGTCTCCGTGTCCGGAAAGCGGATGAAGTGGAAGAAGCAGCGACGCAGGAACGCGTCCGGCAGCTCCTTTTCGTTGTTGCTCGTGATGATCACGATCGGGCGATGCGTCGCCTGCACGAGTTCGCGCGTCTCGTGCACGAAGAATTCCATGCGGTCGAGCTCGAGCAGCAGGTCGTTCGGGAACTCGATGTCCGCCTTGTCGATCTCGTCGATCAGCAGTACCGCCTGCCGCTCGCTGCGGAACGCCTCCCAGAGCTGGCCCGGGATGATGTAGTTGCCGATGTCGTGTACTTTCGCCTCGCCGAGCTGCGAGTCGCGCAGGCGCGAGACGGCGTCGTACTCGTAGAGCCCGTGCTGGGCCTTCGTCGTCGACTTGATGTGCCAGCGGTAGAGCGGCCTGTCGAGCGAGCGGGCGATTTCCTCGGCCAGCTGCGTCTTGCCCGTGCCCGGCTCGCCCTTGACCAGCAGCGGTCGCGCGAGCGTCACGGCGGCGTTGACCGCCATCATCAGGTCTTCGGTGGCGACGTAGCGCTCGGTGCCGGCGAACTTGGATTGCGCGGAAGGCGGGGATGACTGGGTCACGAGCGGTCTACCTGCAAAGAAGAAGGAAGGAAGGAAACCACGAGCGAGTGCGGGGGCGGCGCAACCGATATTAACGCAGGTTGCCGGACGGGCTGGACCCGGCTCAGTCGGCGCCCGGCGCAGGCGACGTCGTGGTCGCCGCCTCGCGCTTGAGCGTCAGCTCGTGCTCCGCGGGCCCCGGCAGGAACGGCAGGCGCTCGCCCGCGACCCAGGCATCGTGTCCCGCGCGATAGTACGGCGAGAGCGGGTGACCGCTCTGCCCGCCCGGCATGTGGAAATAGCCCTGCGCTTCGTGGCCGGGCGACACCGCGAACCGTTCGGACGCGCCGAAACCGGACACGTGGACGTGGGGCATGTCGTGATCGCCGGCCATCGGCACGCGTGGCATGTCGAGCCAGCGTGCGAGCACGGGCACCGCGCGACTGAGCGGATGCCGTATCTGCGTCGCATTCGCCTCGCCCCAGCTGCAGCGCCCGAACGTCGGATCGTCGCACTGCCCGGTCACCTCGACGATCGATGCGTCGACCACGTCGAGCAGGTAGGACTTCCAGTCCGCAAATCGTGGATCGAGCAGGTGCGCGGGCTCGCGCGTCGCGAGTTCCCAGACCGCTTCCTCGAACTGCCGCGGCACCTTGAACTCCGTCCCGGGGTGCGCGAGGCGCGCGGGCAGCGGGAGCGCCTCGAACACGCGCCGCTCGAGCGTCTCGTGGAAGGTGCGGACCAGGCGATAGCCGACCGACGCGGTCGATGCGCGCGAATCCCAGGCCGCCACCTGCTCGCGAAACGCGGCCCGCGCGGCCTGCCCTTCCAGCGCGGGCTCGTCGAGCAGCTTCAGCAGCAGGTCGTGCCAGCGGACGAGGAACAGCGCCCGGTCGTCGAGCTGGATCCGCAGCATGTCGTCCTCGGTGGCCGCCTTCAGCCCGATCGCGAACAGCGCATCGCGGATCTGTTGTGCGCGGGCGCCGCGGTCCGGCGCGCCGTCGCCGATCGCCGCGAGCAGCTCGGCACCCACGACTCGATTGTTGGCGGTCCAGATGCGTCCGGTCGCCGGGTTCAGCACCCGCGGATACGCCGCCGGCTCGCGCCAACCCGGCCAGCCTGCGTCCGGCTGCGTCCAGTCCGACGGGACGCCGGCGTCGTAGCCTGAACCGCGCAGTGGCATGCGGCCGAGCAGTGTCCACCCGACGTTGCCGTCGGCATCCGCGCAGGCGAAATTCTGCACCGGACCGCCGATCGTGTTCGCGAGTGGCAGCGCCGCGGCACAATCGCCGACGGTCTCGAGCGCGAGCCACTGCAGGTTGGTGGCTTCGGGCCGGTGCGCGGTCCAGGCCAGCGCGAGTGCCCCTGGGGTCCCAGCGTCGCCGTCCGTGCCGGGAAGCAGCGGTCCCCATTCGGTGAGCTCGACCATGACGTCGCGCGTGGCCCCGCTGCGCGAGCGAACCGTCTCCGTGACGCGTTGCACCGGCTTCCAGCCGGAGGCGGTCCGATAGCGCCGACCGTCGGGCGTGCGTGCGACGCGGATCAGGTCGCTCCAGTCGCCGTAGCTGTTCGTGAAGCCCCAGGCGATGCGCCCGTTGCTCCCCACGACCATGATCGGCGCGCCGGCCAGCGTCAGGCCCTTGAGGTCGCGACGAGTCTCCGCAGACTCGCCGGCCACCAGCATTCGCACGCGATACCACGTGTTCGGCACGCCGAGGCCGAGGTGCATGTCGTTCGCGAGCAGGCCCGCCCCGCTGCGCGTGTGGGTGCCCGCCACGGCCCAGTTGTTGCTGCCGACGGCGCGGTTCTCGGCCGCGGTCGGCCGGGCTGCGGGCGCAGCGGCGACGCGGCGGAACTCCGCTTCGTAGCGGCGCAGGTCGAAAACCTCGGGCGACGGCATCGGCGCCGCGTCCATGACGACGCCGTCGATCGGCGCCTCCCACGCCGGCGCGACGGAGTACACGTACCGGAACACGTCCGGTGGCAGCGACCGCTGCAGCATCCCGCGTTGCCGGTCCGCGCTCGCCTCCGCGTCGTTGAGCTGCAGGTACATGCTGAACACGACGAGCAGGCTGTCCTCGGCCCGCCACGATTCCGGCCGCTGGCGCAGCAGCAGGTACTCGAACGGCCGTACGCGCAGGGACGCGAGGCCCGCGTTGACCCCCGCCGCGTACGCAACGAGCAGCGAGCCCTGCTCGGGAGGCAGTTGCCGCAGCACCTCGCGGGCGATGCTCGTGAACCGGTGCACGCGGTGCCGTGCGTCCGTGTCGAGCGCGACGTCGCCGAATACCTCGGCGAGCCGCCCCGACGACATGCGCCGTGCCAGGTCCATCTGGAAAAAGCGATCCTGCGCGTGCGCGAACCCCGTCGCGTAGGCCACGTCGTCGCGCGACTGTCCGGTGATCGTCACGGCGCCGAACGCGTCACGCTCGATGACCGCGTCGGCCGCCAACCCTGCCGCGGCACGCTCGCCGTCGAGTGGCGGCAGGCTGCCACGGACGGCGAGCCATGCAGCGGCCACGATCAACGCGGCGAGCGTGAGCAGGCCGTACAGGACGCGGGAGAGCAGGCGCATGTGGAAATCGCCGGTGTTTAGTGTTCAGTGTCTAGTGTTCAGTAGGAACACAGCTGCGCCGGCGCACCGACGCAGTCGGCGTCCTGCTGAACACTAGACACCAGTCACTGGACACTTTCCACTCATGGCTCGACTTCCAGCAGTTTCATCGTGTTCGTACCGCCGGACACGCCGGAGAGTTCGCCGAGCGTCAGGATGATCTCGTCGCCCGGCCGGACGAACTCGCGGTCGAGCAGCTCGCGCGAGATCGACCGGTACAACTCGCCCGGGTCCGTGTGCGTGATGTCGAACGGGACGGGATAGACGCCGCGATAGAGCGCCACGCGACGACGCGTGCGCTCGTTGCGCGTGAACGCGAAGATCGGAATGTCTGAGCGGATGCGCGACATCCAGAGCGGGGTCGCGCCCGACTCGGTCAGCGCGACGATCGCCTCGACGTCGATGTGATTGGCCGTGTACATCACGGCGTGCGCGATCGCCTGGGCGAACGCCTCGACCTTGCCGTCGAAGCGCTCGCCGTCACGATTGCGTGCGAGCTGGTACTTCTCCGCGCCTTCGATGACCTCGGCCATCGCCTCGATCGCGCGGACGGGATATTTGCCCACCGCCGATTCGCCGGAGAGCATCACGGCATCGCTGCCGTCGAGCACGGCATTGGCGACGTCCGAGACCTCGGCGCGCGTCGGCACCGGGCTGTGGATCATCGACTCCATCATCTGCGTTGCGGTGATCGTCACGCGGTCGTACTTACGCGCGACCTGCAGGATGTGCTTCTGCAGGCCCGTGAGTTCGGCGTAGCCGACCTCGATGCCGAGATCGCCGCGCGCGACCATCACCGCGTCGCTCGCCTGGACGATCTCGTCGAGGCGCGGAATGGCCTCGCTGCGTTCGATCTTGGCGACGATGCGCGCGTCGCTGCCGGCCGTCTGCAGCAGCCGTCGCGCCTCCTCGACGTCGGCGGCCTGGCGCACGAACGAGACCGCGAGGTAGTCGATATCGAGCTGGGCGCCGAGCACGACGTCCTCGCGGTCCTTCGCGGTCAGCGCCTTGGCCGAGAGTCCGCCGCCGCGCCGGTTGATGCCCTTGTGGTCGCCGACCTCACCGCCCGTGAGCACGCGACAGACGACCGTGTGGCCCTCGACCGACGTCACCACGAGCTCGACCTGGCCGTCGCCGAGGATGAGTTCGTCGCCGGGTCGCACGTCGTCGGCGAGCTCCGCATACGTGATGCCGACGCTGCGATCGGTGCCGTCGTGCGGACCCAGGTCCGGATCGAGCACGAACGTCGCGCCTTCGTTCAACACCGCGCGCCCGCCGGCGAAGCGTTCGATGCGGATCTTCGGCCCCTGCAGGTCGCCGAGCAGTGCGACGTGCTTGCCGACGTTCGTGGCGGCCTCGCGCGCACGCTGCA
>DASUYI010000226.1:0-6635 GCA_036377475.1 Steroidobacteraceae bacterium
CGGTGAGGGTGGACTCGTACCCCGGCATGCGCGCCGAGAGCTTGCCCGGCTGCGCCACGACCTCGGTCACGCGCACGCGCTCCGCACCGTTGATCAGGTACAGCACCGGCCCCGCCTCCTCGAGCGCGACGTCGAGCCCGAACGGCAACGAGCGCTCGCCCGGCAGCTCGAGCACGGCGCGATAACTGCCCGGCTGCAGCTCCCGGCCCGCGTGCCTGCCGCACGCGGCGACGCAGACAGAACTCGCGAGCACGATTGCGAGAAGGGTGCGGCCGGCGCGCAACCGGCGGTGAGCAGGGATGGCGGCCAACCGGGGTGTCGTCAGATCTTGAGTGCGGCGCGGATTTTTCCGACGAGGTTCTCGCCGCCGTGCTGCCGCACGTACTCGATCACGATCGGGCCGAACTGCCTGGCCGTGTCGAGATCGATGCCGAGCTCGGTGAACGACGCCGCGAGGCCAGCCCAGCGGCCGGCGCCGCCCGAACGGCCGCCGAGCAGCGATCCGAGGCCGCCCGCGAGCGAACTCAGCGTGCTCTGCGCAGGCGCAGTGCGCAGCAGCTTGTCGGCGCCCGGGATGTCCGCGACGAACTGCTCGAAGTCGGGTCGCGCCATGTTCTGCTGGCCCGCGCGCAGCAGTGCGACGATCCCGCCTCGGGCCTGGTCGCGGCTGACGCCGAGGTCCTTGGTGAGCTTGCGGATCAGGTCGTCCATCGCGAGGCCTGGTGCAGGTGGTCGGGACGCGGCGATTCTACGTCAAGCCGGCTGCCAGACCAGCGCCAGGTCGGTCACCTGGATGTCGGACTTGCGCGGCTTCACCGCCACGGTCTCGATCTCGATCACCGCCGGGTCGAACGTCGATTCGAGGGCCGACACCTCGGTTTCGAGCTCGGCCTCCAGCGCGGAGAACTGCTCCCGCAACGACGTGAGGTCGGCCTCCGCGTGCGCGACGTCGGTTCGTTCCTTGCCGATCCGACCGACGCTCCGGGCCGCGGTCGCGGCCTTGCCCAGCGCGGCCGAGCGGCGGCCGCCGCCGAACAGGGCGCCGAGCAGGCTGCCGCCGACGCTGAGCGCCGACGACATCGTTTCGTGGCTGGCCTGCTCTTTTTCACGCGCGAGTTTCTGCTCGGCGCGTCGTTGCCGGTCCTCGAGCGTCGCCAATCGCCCGCCGTACTTCCGGCGCAGCGTGTCGACGGCCTGGTCGCGCCTTTCCCGCAGCGACTGGGCCAGTCGTGCGCGGAACTCGCCCTCGCTCACGTCCGGCCCGGCGACGGCCTTGAGGGCGGGGCAACGCAGCACGGAGACGGTGCTGGTGCGGTACACGTGCTCGACCAGCGCCTTGGCGTGCTGCTGCAACGCCTTCGGCGCCGTGAGCACGCCACCCGGGATCGACTTGAATGTCGCGTCCGGCGCGGGCTCCTCGAGCAACTCCTTCGCCGGCGCGCTCCGGGTCTCGGCGTGCTCCCACGTGGGCCCGTCTTCGCCGAGTGGTGCGAGACGGAACGACTCCGTCCACAGGTCGACCTCCGCCCGGGCATCGACGAAATGCGCGCGCACGCGTGCGCCGAACCTCGGCTCGTACTCGACGCTCGTGCCGGACGCGGCGAGGAAATACTCGCGCAGTCCGGCCGGCACGACGGGCCGGGTCGAGGAACCGGCGGCAGGCCCCCGCACCGGCGGTGCGGCCACCCGTGACGCGGCCTCGGCCACCGGCGGCGGTGTCGCGGACCCCCCAGCGCCAAAGCGTGCGATCTCCGAGATCGTGAGCGGTCCGCGCAGGTACGACAGCGCCCAGCGCGTCCGCAGCAGCACCGGTGCGTCGTCGTGGACGTTGCGCATCAGGAACGTCCGCTGCGGCAGGCTCGACATCGCCGACTCGAGTCGCGCCTTGTCCATGCCGCCGGCCGCGTCGCTGCCGAGCAGGCCGTCGATGACCCGCAGCTTGTCGCGCTCGGTCTGCAGGCGACCGATGAACCACGTGCCGGCGTTGCCGAGCCCCTTGTAATCGAGGTCGACGGGGTTCTGCGTCGCGAGCACGACCCCGAGTCCGAACGCGCGGGCCTGCTTCATGAGCGTGAGCAGCGGCGTCTTCGAGGGTGGCATGGCGCTGGGCGGAAAGTAGCCGAACACCTCGTCCATGTAGAACAGTGCGCGCAGGCTCGTCGTGCCCGGCTGCCGTCGCATCCACGCCACGAGCTCGTTCGCGAGCAGCGTGACGACGAACATGCGCTCGGCGTCGTTGAGGTGCGCGATCGAGACGACGGCGATGCGCGGCCGTCCGTTCGCGTCGTAGAGCAGCGACTGCACGTCGAGCGCGTCGCCCTGCAACCAGGCCTCGAACCCCGGTGAGGCGAGCAACCCGTTGACGCGCAGCGCGAGGTCCGTGCGGTCCTTCGCCGGGTAGAAGCTCTCGAGGTCGAACACGCCGACGTGGTCGAACGGCGGCTTCTGCACCGAGCGGATCAGCGCAGCGAGGTCGAGCCCTTCGCCCTTGCGCCAGGCGGCGTCGAGCAGCGCGCAGAGCAGGATGTACTCGCGACTCCTGATCGGGTCGGCATCGATGCCGAGCAGTCCGAGCAGGCCCGCGACCGCCGAACCGATGCGCTCCTTCAGCGCGGTCGCATCCGCCGCCACGGTCGCGTCCGGCGGTGCGAACGATCGCAGGATCGACAGCGGGCGACCCGCGGTGGAGCCGGGCGTGTAGATCGTGACGCTCGCCGCGTCACGCAGGCGTTGGATTCGCGCGCCGTCCTCGCCCCACTCGGCGAGTCCCTTGCGCCAGCTGGCGGCCGTGGCCGCCGCATACTCGTCGACGCTCTGGCCCTTGCGCGAGGCTTCGCCCGGATCGACCCAGGGCCTGAAGTCTTCCGTGCGCAGGTCGGGGAACGTGAGCGCCAGGTTCGCGATGTCGCCCTTGGGGTCGATGGCGATCGCCGGGATACCGTCGAGCGCGGCCTCCTCGAGCAGCGACACGCAGAGGCCCGTCTTGCCGCTGCCCGTCATGCCGATGCAGACCGCGTGCGTCGTCAGGTCGCGCGAGTCGTACAGGACCTCCGGCCCGAGCTGCTGCGTGGCCGGGTCGTATTCGCGGCCCAGGTAGAAGGCGCCGAGTTTTTCGTAGTTGGGCAGGGCCATGGCTGCGGCGAGAGGGTTGGCAAGTGCCTGGGGAAAGGGACCGGACGATCGTGCTTCTTTTCGCGCATCGTAATCGAAAGGTGCCTGCGGCTCAGTCCCCGCGCGGCTTTCGGGCTGGCCTGCAGGACACCACCGACGCGAGGTTGGGAATGATCCTCCACGGCCCGCCTCGCTTGTAACCGGTTTGTCACCGGGGCGCGACTGACGTCGTCACCGCGCCCCCCTACGATGCCGCCAACCACTCGAATCCGCGCACCCCGCATGTCCATCGCCCTCGACCAGGTCACCAAACGGTACCAAGGCGTACCGGTCGTCAACGACGTCTCGTTGAACGTCCGGCCGGGCGAATTCCTGGTGCTGCTCGGGCCGAGCGGCAGCGGCAAGAGCACGCTGCTGCGCGCCATCGCGGGCCTGACCGAAATCGACCATGGCCGCATCTCGTTGCACGGCAAGGACGTCACGCACCTCACCGCGCGCCAGCGCCAGGTCGGATTCGTGTTCCAGCACTACGCACTCTTCCGCCACATGTCGATCGGCGACAACATCGAGTTCGCGCTGCGCGTGCGCAAGGTCAGGGCGGCGGAGCGTCGCGCCCGCCGCAAGGAACTGCTCGAGCTGGTGGCGCTCCAGGGCATGGACGACCGGCTGCCCGCCCAGCTCTCCGGTGGGCAGCAGCAGCGTGTGGCGGTGGCGCGTGCGTTGGCGCACCGGCCCGAAGTGCTGCTGATGGACGAGCCTTTCGGCGCGCTCGACGCGAAGATCCGCGAGGAACTGCGCCGCACGATCCGCGAAATCCAGCGCGAGCTGAAGATCACGACGATCCTCGTCACGCACGACCAGGAGGAGGCGTTTGCGCTGGCCGACCGCATCGGCGTGATGCACCAGGGCCGGCTGCTCGAATGCGGGCGTCCCGACGACCTGTACACGCGGCCCGCAACGCGATTCGTCTCGACGTTTCTCGGCGCGTGCAACCTGCTGCTCGGGTACCGGACCTCACGCGGTGTCCGGTTCGACGCGCGCGGCACCGACCGGCCGCACGAAGTCGTCGCGGTGCTGCGACCGGAGGAGGTCGAACTGGCAGCCGAAGAGGCCCAGGTTCGTGCGAACTTCGTCGGCCATGGCGTCGTCGAGGAAGCGCTGTTCGGAGGCGCGGTCGAACGATTGCGCGTGCGCATGGCCGCCGACGGTCCCGTGCCGGTCGCACCCGGCGGCAGCAACCCGAAATTGGGCTCGCTGCTCGAGGTCTCGCGGACGCTGCCCGAGCAGCGCCAGTTTCCCGTCACCCTCGGCCTGCGCGTGGCGGTGGGGGCGCGCCGGATCCACGTGCTGCCGACGCCGATTTCCAGCTTCACCGCGGTCGGTGCGAACGACGCCGTCGCGGGTCAGCTCGTGGATTCGCCGTTGCTGTCGACGCTCGGCGCGCGCATGCAGACGCGCATCGGGCGCCAGGTCGGCAACGGACATCGCGCGCCACCGGGCATGCCGGTCCTGGCCACGGGTCCGGGCAGCGCGGAAATCGCGCGCTGGCAGTTGCGCAACGGCGCCACGCAGTTGCTCTGCCTGCCTCCGACGGCGCCCCTGCCGCATCACGTCGTGATCCACACGCTCGATGCGGGTTCGCGCCGCGCCACGCTCGCCGTGGCCGCGAGCCTGCTGCGCCACGTCGCGGCCGAAGCCGTCTATCTCGTGATCCACCCGACCGTGTCGCTCGAGGCCGAACGCGCGGCGCACATGCGCGACCTGCTCGACGCGCGTTCGAGCGCGCTGAACGAGCACGGGCTCGACATGCGGACCGAAATGCGCCCGGGCCACGTCACCGAAGAACTGCAGCGCGAACTGGCCACGTCGGAGAACAGCATGCTGGTGCTCGGCACCTCCGATCCCGACGCGATCCGCTGGGACTGGCTCGCGTCCGTGCTCGAGGGTGACCCGGCGCGGCCGGTGCTGATCGTGAACTCGGCGCGACTCGAATTGCCGGTGGAGGCCTGAGGCCGTGGCGTCGTCCTGGTTCCGGCAGCCGAGCATCCTGCCGGGCTTTGGCCTGACGCTCGGTTTCACGACGTTCTTCCTGAGCGCCCTCGTCCTGCTGCCGCTGGCGGCGCTGATCTTCAAGACCACGTCGATGACGTGGTCCGACTTCCTCGCGACCGTGCTCGACGAGCGCGCCGTCGCCTCCTACCGGTTGAGCTTCGGCGCTGCGCTGGTGGCTGCCTGCATCAACGCGCTCTTCGGCTTCATCGTCGCGTGGTCGCTCGTGCGTTACGAGTTTCCCGGTCGTCGCCTGGTCGACGCACTGATCGACCTGCCGTTCGCACTGCCGACGGCCGTGTCGGGCATCGCGCTCGCGGCCGTCTTCTCGCCGACGGGCTGGCTGGGCGTGCGGCTGCAGGAGTGGTTCGGCGTGCAGGTCGCCTACACGTGGCTCGGCGTGGTCGTCGCACTCACGCTGATCGGCCTGCCGTTCGTCGTACGTTCGGTGCAGCCCGCCCTGATCGAGGCCCAGCGCGACCTCGAGGAAGCCGCGGAGACGCTCGGCGCCGGCCCGTTCTACGTCTTCCGCCGCATCGTGCTGCCGGCCGTGCTGCCGGCGCTCGTCACCGGCTTCACGATGGCGTTCGCGCGCGGCGTCGGCGAATACGGCTCGGTCGTGTTCATCTCCGGCAACCTGCCGCTCAAGACCGAGATCACGCCGCTGCTGATCGTGATCAAGCTCGAGCAGTTCGACTACAACGGCGCGGCCGCGCTCGGGTTCACGATGCTGCTCGTGTCGTTCGTGCTGCTGTTCACGATCAACCTGGCGCAGGCCTGGAGTCGCCGTCGTCACGTCGGGGCGGGCCACTGACATGGCCGGCGCCGCCCCTCGTTACGATAAGCCACGCAACGTCCCGGCCGCCGTGCGCGCCGGTCGGGCAGGATTGATCTTCGTCACGATCGCGTTCCTGGCGCTGCTGTTGCTCGCGCCCCTGGGGGCCGTGCTGGCACAGGCGTTCGCGGAAGGCTTGCGGGTCTATTTCGAGGCGTTCGAGAACCCCGACACGCAGGCCGCGATCAGGCTCACGCTGCTCACGGCTGCGATCGTGGTGCCGCTCAACACGCTGTTCGGCATCGCTGCGGCCTGGGCCATCGCCAAGTTCGAGTTCCGCGGCAAGAGCCTGCTGATCACGCTGATCGACCTGCCGTTCGCGATTTCCCCGGTGATCGCGGGCCTCGTGTTCGTGATGCTGTTCGGGTCGCACGGCTGGTGGGGCGAGTGGCTGCAGGACCGCGACATCCAGGTCATCTTTGCGGTGCCGGGCATCGTGCTCGCGACGGCGTTCGTGACGTTCCCCTACGTCGCGCGCGAGCTGATCCCGCTGATGCAGCAGCAGGGGAGCGAGGAAGAGGAGGCCGCGATCACGCTCGGCGCGGGCCCGTGGATGACCTTTCTCCGCGTCACGCTGCCCAAGATCCGCTGGGGCCTGCTCTACGGCGTGATTCTCTGCAACGCGCGCGCCATGGGAGAG
>DASUYI010000227.1:0-11219 GCA_036377475.1 Steroidobacteraceae bacterium
GTCCCTCCGTCTCGTTGAAAATGGCCCGATAGTCGACCGGCTGCGCAGGTACTGCGTCGCCATGAAGCCGCGTCGGTGACGAAACATGGATGCAGGGTTCGTTACGTCGTCGCGCATCAGTGTGCCCGAGCGGCAGCTAGAATGCGCCACCCGCGCCCCAGCGTAACCGACCCGTGCCGCAACGAAACGCCGACCCGTTCCGCCGACGAGCATCGAGAACGCACTTCGCCCGGGTCGCGTCCCGGTGGAGCCTCATCGCCCTCGCGCTCATGGTCGCGGCCTGCACGCCGTTCCGGCCCGCCCCCGACACCGTCACGCGCGGCGAGTCGCGTTGGGTCGCGGCACGGTGGAACGACCTGCCAGGCTGGAATGACGATGGCGTCCACGACGCGTGGCCCGCATTGCTGCGCAGTTGCGAGCGCCCGGCGCCCGAGTGGGCCCGCGTGTGCTCGACGGCGCGCAGCGTGAGCCCACCACGCAGCGATGCGCAGGCACGGGCGTGGTTCGTGCAGCACCTGCAACCGTACCGGCTCGAATCGAGGCAGGGTGGTGCGCAGGGACTGATCACCGGTTACTACGAGCCGTCGTTCGACGCGCGGCGCACGCCCGGCGGTGCATACCGTGTGCCGCTGTACGCGGTGCCGGCGGACCTCGCGACGCGCAAGCCGTACTGGACGCGGCAGCAGATCGACACGCTGCCGGCGGCGCAATCGGCGCTGCGCGGCCGCGAGATCGCCTACCTGGCCGAGCCGCTCGACGCGCTCGCGCTGCAGATCCAGGGCTCCGGCCGGCTGCGCGTGACGGAACCCGACGGCCGCGTGCAGGTCGTGCGACTCGCCTATGCCGGCCACAACGACCAGCCCTATCGCTCGGTCGGTCGCTGGCTGATCGACCAGGGTGAACTGCCACCGGGTCAGGCGTCGTGGCCCGCCATTCGCGACTGGACGCGTCGCAACCCGTCGCGCCTGCAGGAACTGCTCTGGGCTAACCCGCGGTACGTGTTTTTCCGGGAGGAAGCCCTGGTCGATCCGTCGATCGGCCCGCGCGGCGCGCAAGGCGTGCCGTTGACGCCGGGACGCTCGATCGCGGTCGACCCGCGCAACGTGCCGTACGGCACGCCGGCGTGGATTGACACGACGCAGCCGCTCTCGAACGCGCCCCTGCGTCGGCTCGTGTTCGCGCAGGACACCGGCAGCGCGATCGTCGGTCCGGTCCGGGCCGACTACTTCTGGGGCTGGGAGCGCGACGCCGCCGAACAGGCGGGACGCATGAAACAACCGCTGCGCATGTGGGTGTTCCGGCCGCGCGGAAAATAGGGACGGAAAATGGGGACACTCCGAATTTCCGGTTTCGGAAATTCGGAGTGTCCCCATTTTCCCCGTAATTCGGAGTGTCCCTATTTTCCGGGTTCCGGCGAGCAGGCGTGGCATTGCGCCTTCGGCATCACGTGCGTCATGCCCAGACCGTCCGGTTCTCCGGCGACGTCGATCACGTGCAGCACCTCGAGCGTGTTGGCGTCGAGTTGGACGATGCGGTCGGCCATCGTCGCCGCGACGAACAGGCGCTTGCCGTCGGGCGCCACCAGTAACCCGACCGGCAGCGGGCTGCCCGGGGCGAGTCCGGCGAACGGCCGGTTCGACGCGGCCGGTGCGAGCGGCGACTCGATCTTGCGTCGGCGCAGTTCGCGCCCGGTCCCCGCGTCGAACGCGACGACCTCGGCGCTGCCAGCGCAGCTCACGAACGCGGTCGCACCGTCGCGTGAGAACGCGAGGCGAATCGGAACGCCCGGCAGGTCGACCCGACCGAGTGGCTCCAGCGAGAAGGCGTCGAGCCGGACCAGCGTGCCGCCCGCACGTGCCGCCACCCAGACCTCGCGCCCGTCCGGCCGAACGGCAATCGCCTCGGTGCCGGCACCGGTCGGCGTCGTACGCACGGACGCGGCCGGCGCATCGAGCGTCGCGGCGGTCACGCTGCCCGAGCCGATGTTCGCGACGTACGCCCGCTTCGCATCGGGGGCGACGGCGACCATGTGCGACGTCTCCTGTCCCGTGGTGATCTTCGCCACGATCGTCCCGGCGAGCGGGTCGACGACGAGCAGGTGTTCCGAGCCCTCGGTCGTGACGGCCACGCGGTCTGGCCCGTACCAGGCCACGCCGTGCGGTCGCGTGTGCGGTGCGAGGTCGATGCGACGCAGCTCGCGCGGCTGCTCGAGGTCGACGATGCTCAGCGTCGAGCCCGGCCGCTCGCGCGTGCCGTAGTTGCTCACGACGGCGAGCTTGCCGTCAGGCGCGACGCTCACCTCGTGCGGCGCGAACCCGACCGGCACGGTGGCGAGCCTGAGGCCGGAGCCCGGATCGATGAAGTCGAGCGCGTCGGCCGACTTGCGCACGACCAGCAGCGTGTCCGCGAGCGCGCCGGCACACGCCGCCAGCGCGAACGCGCCGGCGAGCCAGGCCTGCGCGACGACTCGCCTCGTCATGACCGGGCTCCGGGCATCCCCCGGCACTCGACCAGGCTGCGTCGCTGGCGCCCGTCCGGATCGAAGTTCGCGGGATCCAGCCAGTGCTCGAAGCCGGTGCGGACGCTTGGCCACTCCGAGTCGAGTACCGCGTACCACGCGGTGTCGCGACTGCGGCCCTTGACCACCATGTGCTGGCGGAACACGCCCTCGAACGTGAACCCCAGCCGCTCGGCCGCGGCCCGCGACTTCGCATTGCGTGCGTTGCACTTCCACTCGTACCGGCGGTACCCGAGCCCGAACGCGCATCGCATCATCAGGTACATCGCCTCGGTCGCGGCGGGCGTGCGCTGCAGCCGCGGCGAATAAGCGAGGTGTCCCACTTCGATCACGCCGTTCGGCCGGTCGATGCGCAGGTACGAGGCGACGCCGACGGGCGCGCCGCCAGCGGTGTCCACGATCGTGAAGAACAGCGGATCGTCCGAGCGCGCCTGCCGCTCGACCCAGGCGCGATAGTCCTGGTCGTCGGCGAACGGCCCGTAAGCCATGTAGTCCCACATGCTCCCGTCCGCGTCGAGCGAGTTCGCCGCGTGCAGCGCCGCGGCATGCGCGACCGTGAGCGGCTCGAGGCGACAGAACCGCCCCGCCATCCCGACGCGACCCGGGGCGGGAGGCGGACGCCAGCCTTCGAGCGACGGAGCCTGATCCATGACCGGTTCCCAGGTTCTCGTCAGGCGGCCGGCGCCGCGCGCTCGGCCGGGGGCGCGCCATCCGTGAACTGCAGCGCCGCGAGCCGCGCGTAGAGCTCGCTTCCGCGCAGCAGCTCGGCGTGGGTGCCCTGCGCGACGATGCGTCCATGGTCCATCACGACGATACGATCGGCTTCGAGCACGGTCGCGAGCCGGTGGGCGATCACGACGGTCGTGCGGCGCTGCATGAGCCGCTCGAGCGCGGCCTGCACGAGCCGCTCGCTCTCGGCATCGAGGGCGCTCGTCGCCTCGTCGAGCAACAGGATGGGTGGGTCGCGCAGGATCGCGCGCGCGATCGCGATGCGCTGGCGCTGTCCGCCGGAAAGCCGCGTGCCGCGTTCGCCGAGGAACGTGTCGTAACCGTCCGGCAGGCGGCGCAGGAACTCGTCCGCGGCGGCCGCCTGCGCCGCGGCCACCACTTCGTCGTCGCTCGCCCCCGGCCGACCGTAACGGATGTTCTCGCGCGCACTCGCCGCGAACAGCACGGTGTCCTGTGGCACGAGCCCGATCCGGCTGCGCACCTCGAGCGGGTCGGCCTGCGCGACGTCCACGCCGTCGATCAGGATCCGCCCCGAGGCCGGGTCGTAGAACCGCAGCAGCAACTGGAACGTCGTGCTCTTGCCCGCGCCCGACGGCCCGACGAATGCGACGGTCTCGCCGGGTCGCACGACCAGGTCGAAGCCGTCGAGCGCCTTCGACTGCGGACGGGACGGGTAGTGGAACGTCACGCGTTCGAACCGGATCTCGCCACGGCCGGGCGAGGGCATCGGCACCGGGTGCGCGGGTGGCCGGATGGCCGGTTGCGCGCGCTCGAGCTCGACCAGCCGCTCCATCGCGCCGGCGGCGCGCTGCACCTCGCCCCACATCTCGCTCAGGCTCGACGCCGCGATCGCGACGTAGCCCGCGTAGAGCAGGAACTGCCCGAGCTGGCCCCCGGTCATTTCGCCGCGCACGACCGCGTGCGCGCCCATCCACAGCACGAACGTGATCGCGCCGAAGACCAGCATCGTCGCGATCGCGGTCAGCGTCGAGCGGGTGCGGGTCCGGCGCACGGCGGCCGCAAACGAGTCTTCGACCGCAGCATCGAACCGGCGTGCGTTGATGACCTCGAGCGTGAACGCCTGGACGGTCTGGATCGCGTTCAGGGTCTCGTCCGCGACGCCGCTCGTGTCGGCAATGCGGTCCTGCGAGACGCGCGAGAGTTTGCGCACCCGTCGGCCGAGCACGATCAGCGGCACGATCACGAGCGGGATCAGCACCACCAGCATGCCCATCAGCTTCAGGCTCGTGACCGCGAGCATCACCAGGCTGCCGACCAGCGTGAGGGTCGAGCGCAGCGTGATCGACAGGTTGACGCCTGCGATCGACTGCACGAGTGTCGCGTCCGCCGTCAGGCGCGAGAGCACCTCGCCGATCCGCGTGACCTCGAAGAACGCCGGGTCCATCCGGATCACGCGCGCGTAGACCGCCGACCGCAGGTCCGCGACGACGCGTTCGCCGATCCAGGTCACGAGGTAGAAGCGCAGCGCGGCGAACATGCCGAAGACCGCGGCGGCGGCCAGGAACGCGACGAAGTAGCGGTTGATCGTCTCGGTGTTGCTCGACGAGAGGCCTTCGTCGATCAGGTAGCGCAGGGCGACCGGCAGCGCGAGCATCGCCGCGGCCGCGACCAGCAGCGCCACGAGTGCGAGCACGAGCACGCCGAGGTACGGGCGCAGGTATGGCACGAGCGCGCGTAGCGGCCCGAGGGAACGAGCTTTGGGACGGTCGTCGGTGGAAGCGGACATGGCAGTCAGTGTCTGGTGTTCAGTGTCCAGTGTTCGGTAGGAAGCGGCCAGGCCGCGCGCCGACGCAGTCGGCCTCCTACTAACCACTAGACACTAGACACTAGACACTTTCATTCCTATTCCGGCGCGGGCCCCGGGTAGCTCTCGCGCAGCACGCGCTTGAGGATCTTGCCGGACGGGTTGCGGGGCAGCGTGTCCACGAACAGGTACGTCTTCGGCTGCTTGAACTTCGCGAGCCGGGTCTTGGCGAGCTCACGCAGCTCCTCGCGCAGGCGCGAGTCGTCGCCGCTCCAGGCGCTCGCGCGCACGACCACGGCGCACGCACTCTCGCCCCACTTCGCGGAGGGCTGGCCGATCACCCCGACCTCGCTCACGCCCGGGTGCGAGCTCAGCACGTTCTCGACCTCGGCCGGGTACACGTTCTCCCCGCCCGAGATGATCATGTCCTTCGAGCGATCCTTGATGTAGATGAAGCCTTCCTCGTCGACCTCGGCGATGTCGCCCGTGTGGAACCAGCCGTCGCGGATCGCGTCGCGCGTGGCGTCGGGACGGTTCCAGTAGCCCGTGAACAGGTGCGGTCCGCGCGTGATGACCTCGCCGGGCAGGCCGGGCGGCACCGGGTTGCCGGCGAGGTCGACGACGCGGACGTCGATGCCGTAGTACGGCAGGCCGGTCGACCCTGCCTTGCTCGAGGCGTGCTCGGAATTGAGCAGGCAGATGCCGCCGTGCGTTTCCGTCGCGCCGTAGACCTGTCGCACCTGCACGCCCATCGAGTGCCAGGCCTCGATCAGGCTGAGCGGCACGGGCGCCGCACCGCAGAGCACCCAGCGCAGCGCGGGCCGGACGGCGGTCGCGCGCGCCGGATGCTGGTACATGAACGCGAGCATAGCCGGCACGGCGAAGAATCCCGTGATCCGTTCGCGGTCGACGAGGTCCCACATCTGCGCCGGGTCGAAGGCCTTGACGATCACCGAGGTCATGCCGCGGTACACCGCGACCATCGTCAGGCCGAGGCCGGCGATGTGGAACATCGGCGCGACGATGATCTGGCGCTCGTCGCACGTGAGGTCGCTGGTCGCGAGCATGCACGCGAGGTAAGAAAGGTTGGCACGGTGCGAAATCAGCGCACCCTTGGGACGGCCGGTCGTGCCGCTCGTGTACATCATGAAGAGCGGGTCTTCGCCGGTCGCGCCAATCGGGGGCTCCGTCGTCGGGGCGGCGGCGATGGTGGCGTCGAACTCGCCGTGATCGGCGGTGAGCCAGCGCACCTGGGGAAACTGCGCCCGGAGCGGCTCGACCAGCGGCGCCTGGTCGGCGCCGTAGATCACGGCGGAGGCGCCGCTGTCGAGCAACTGGTACGAGAGTTCCGGCACGGTCAGGCGCCAGTTGAGCGCCACGAAGACGAAACCGGCCTTGGCGCAGGCGAAATACGCCTCGGCGTAGCGCGGCTGGTTCGACATCAGGCAGGCGACGCGCTCGCCCGCCGCGAGCCCCAGGCCGAGCAGTGCGTTCGCGACCTGGTTCGTGCGTTCATTGAGCCGACGGAAGTCGTACCGCTCGCCGCTTGCGACGTCGACGATGGCTTCCATGCGGCCGCTGATCTTGGCGCGCTCGGTGAGCGTCTGGCCTGCGTTGACGAGCATCTGCTTCTTCTCCCCCTTGAACCTGCCGGACCCCGCGTGTTCAGCGCTGCCGCGCGGCGACGTCCTTGAAGGCGACGTTCTCGATCCGGTATTTCCGCCAGTCGCGGCAGTCGTAATGCCACCACTCGATGTCGTCGACCGTGAACCCCTGCGCCTCCATCGTTCGTCGCAGGAGGTCGCGCGCCTCGCGCTGCGCCGCGGTGCCTCCGCCGTAGTCTGGATGGGCCCGCTCGGAAAAGTCGTCGTAACCGCTCGGCATCTCGACCTCACGGCCCGTCGCGAGGACGTAGAGGGTCAGGTCGACCGCGCAGCCGCGATTGTGCTTCGAGCCCTGGTCGGGATTCGCGACGAAATCGCGCTGCTCGGGCGGTACGGCGTCCCAGAAGATGCGCGTGACGTACCAGGGCCGGTAGCCGTCGAACAGCAGCAGGCCGTAGCCTTGCGGCTGCAACGCCCGGTGTGCTCGGACGACCGCTTCGGCCGCCGGGCGCTGCAGGAACACGCGGGCGTCGGAGTACACCGGCCAATGCAGGAAGTTGTCGCGGGTCGCGTAGCGCACGTCGAGCAGGATCGTCGGATCGAGCGTCGTGACTTCGACGAGGTCGCTCGCGCGGAAGTCGCCGGTTTCCTCGGGGGGCAACGCGCGCAGCGCCTCGGCCCGCAGGGCCTCCAGCTTGTAGGTCGGCAACCGGGCCACGTCGCCGGTCGCACAACCGGCGATGACGCCCGCCGCGACGACGAGCAGGATTGCAAGCCTGGCCTTCATGGCGGGATCACCGCGAATTCCCCCTCCAGTTCACCGACGCGGCCGCCGCCGCAGGTCAGCACGCTGCGCACGGCGATCCTGCCCATGCGCCCGCGCTGCAGCGTCTGCAGCAACCGCGTCCACTCTTCTTCGTCGGGTGCCTGCGCGGCCGCGATGAAGCCGGCCGTGATCGGGCGCTCGTAGTCCATGCCGCTGCGCCGGACGACGATGCGTCCGGGCTGCCCGGCCGCCTCGAGCCGGACCTCGATCAACGACCAGGCCGCGAGCATGGCGACCGCCGAGGCGCTGCCACCGAACACCGTGCCGCTGTGGTTCACGTTTGGCGCGAGGGGCGCCTCGACCACGACGCCCCCAGGCTCGGCCCGAAGCACGCGCACCCCCAACGCGACCGACAGCGGGATGCGTTCGTGCAGCGAGGCTTGCAGACGTTCGGGCGACACGACTGCATTGTGTGGGCCAGTCCCGGCCGCCCGCAACGTCCGCGCGCGGCCCCGGGGCGTCAGTCGCGGGCGGGCCGCGGCCGCGACGGGATCCGGTATAGCCAGGTGGCGAGACCCAGCGCCAGGAGTGCAAGCAGGAGCTTGAGCCACGCCGGCCGCACGAAGAACAGGATCGAGATGCCGAACGACACGAGCATCGTGACGATCGCGACGACCTTGGTGCCGTACGGGAGGCTGCGGTGGACGTACCAGTCGTGCAGCATCGGCCCGAGCCAGCGGTGGCGGAGCATCCACTCGTGAAACGGCCGGTAGGCCCGTGCAAAGCAGGCGGCCGCCAGGATCAGCAGCGGAGTCGCGGGCAGCAGCGGCAGGAAGATGCCCGCGATTCCGGTCGCAAACGCGAGCACGCCGACGACGAGGAACAGCGCGCGCACGATCGCCGAGCGGTGTTCACGGGGGTACAGCGCGCGGACGCGCGCCCAGTGGGGTGGGGGCGTGTTGGTCACGCCCCGGAGCGTACCGCAGGACGTGTCGCGCCGAGGTCAGCCGGCGCCGACACCCAAGGCCAGTGCAGTGTTTCGTAAGTCTCTTTCCGTGCGGAGCGCTGTCCTGCGGACCGCTGTCCAATGGATTCTCGGGTGGCGGAGTACTCGGCAATGGCGCGATCGCAGAACGCCGGGGGTGCTGACCCGCGATGCGCGTCTGCAGCTCGAGTCGATCGCGCGGGCGATCGACGCCGCGCGGTCTGGTACTGCGGACACGGATCGCACTCGGCTCGGCGGCGAGGTTGGGCGACGCGATTGTCGCT
The DNA here is from genome assembly GCA_036377475.1 of Steroidobacteraceae bacterium. GTDB lineage: Bacteria > Pseudomonadota > Gammaproteobacteria > Steroidobacterales > Steroidobacteraceae > RPQJ01. The sequence goes on from DASUYI010000227.1 coordinate 8,652, forward strand.
GCAGACTGAGGCTGGAGGAATCTGTTGCTAGGCGTACAATCAAGCGGGCCGCACTCGTGCTGGCTGGGGGCACTCCTCATGAACGCCATCGACCCGATCGTCCTGGACGCCGTGCAGCGGCATCCATTCGTCAAGGGAATGACCCCCGCGCACTGCGCCACCCTCGCGTCGCTCGCCCGGCGTGTCTCCTTCCCGGCCGACTCGGTCATCTTCCGTGAGGGCGACGAGAAGCACGAGTTCTTCCTGCTGCTCACCGGGCGCGTGGCGCTGGAAATGAAAGCACAGGACCGCATGCTACGCGTCGCCACGATGGAGGGCGGCGACCAGATCGGCTGGTCGGCCGTCATCGTCGGGCGGGGCAAGCACTTCCAGGCGCGGGCGCTCGAGCCTGTGGAGGCGCTCGCCTTCGATGGCTACGTCCTGCTCGAGCGGTGCCGGGCCGACACCGGTTTTGGGTACAAGCTCATGCACCGGCTGCTGAGCGTGGTGTCGGACCGCCTGCAGGCCGCGCGGCTGCAGGTGCTCGACATGTACTCCCCGATCGCGAAGCGCGCCGGCGCCTGAAGCAGCGCGGGGCTCGGTCCGTCTCCACGCGCCGTGACCCGCTGGAGTCAGCTTCGGGCGATGAGTGCATCTGCCCAATGTAAACCATCCCCCGACGGACGCATCCGGCCGGCCAGTGCCGGCTGAACAGGGCCCGAGCGTCGCGACAAGGATCAGAACCGGTCGAGCAGCCAGCCCGGGAAGAAGGCGAGCGCCAGCGCCGGCGCGAGGCACAGCAGGCTCGCGGCGACGGCGAGCCGGCGCGTGCGGTTGGCGGGTACGTCGGCAGGCGTCGCGTTCATGAACATGTACTGTATGACGCGCAGGTAGAAGTAGATGCCGAGGTAGCTCGCGACGAGTCCGAGCACCGCGTACGTCGTGTAGCCGGCCGCGAGGACGTTGCGGAAGATCAGGAACTTCCCCACGAATCCGGGCAGCGGCGGCAGGCCGGCGAGCGACAGCATCGCAACAGCGATCGCGATCGCCGCGTACGGGTGCCGGTGATACAGCCCCTGCAGCGACTCGAGCCGGTCGTTGCGGACATCGTCGGTGCCGCGTGGCAGCATTGCCAGCGCCAGCACGTTCATGATCCCGTAGACCGCGACGTAGAACAGGATCGCCTGGTCGCGCCCCGGTGCGGCACCGAGCAACGCATAGAACAGGTAACCCGCGTGTGCGATCGATGAATACGCGATCATGCGGCGGAAGCTCGTCTGGCGGATGGCGGCGACGTTGCCCCACACCATCGAGACGAGCGGCAGCACCGCGAGCAGGTCGGCGATAGGTCGCGTCATCGGCATCCCGGCGAAGAGACGCAGCGCCGCGAACAACACGCCGGCCTTGATGATCGTCGCCATGAACGCGGTCACCGGCACGCTGGCGCCCTCATAGGCGTCGGGGGCCCAGCCGTGGAACGGCACGATCGCGGCCTTGAGGAACAACGCCGCGACCACCAGCGTCACCCCACCCACCGCGAGCGGGTCCGACGAGGCGAGCGCATACCCGAACGCGCCCGTGCTCATCTGGCCGCTCCAGCCGTAGAGCAGCGCGACGCCCATGAGGAACGTGGCCGTGGCGGCGCCGCCCATGACGAGGTACTTGAGCGCGGCCTCGGCGCTCTCGGCGCGCAGCTGCGCCAGCAGCACGAGCGCATAGACCGGCAGGGACATGATCTCGAGGCCGAGGAACATCGTCGGCAGGCTCTCCGACGACACCAGCAGGCAGGCGCCGTACAGCGACGAGAGCAGCAGCACGTAGAAGCGCGTGTCGGCGAAGTCGTCGCGCGAAATCAGCACGACGGGCAGCGTAAGCGCGATGACGACGAACTTCGCGAGGCTCGTGGCGGGGGTGATCGTGAAATGACCGGGGAACGGCGTGCCGGCGTAGCCTTGCGTGTGGAGCGTCAGCGCGGCGGCCGCGGCCACGACCAGCGCAACGAAGGTAAAGGCAAACCCGTCGCGCGGCCGCCCTCGCGCGATCTCGAGGCAGAGCAGAAGCACCAGCCCGGCAAGCAGCACGTGCTCCGGCAGCATGGCCTCGAACACGTCGGCCCAGTTCATCGCGTCTCGCTCCCCAGAAGCACCGTCTCACCCAGCACGCGCTGCTGGAACTCCCTCGCGGCGAGTTCCGTCTTGGCGAGCGGCTCGCCCGGGAAGAGGCCGATGGCGAAGATCGCCGCGACGATCGCGACGAGTATCGTCGTCTCGCGCGCGTTCAGGTCCTCGAGCGGGGTGTGCGGAGCGCGCGCCTCGCCGAAGAGGATGCGTTGCGCCAGCCACAGCATGTAGAGCGCGCCGAGTACGACGCCGGACACGGCGATCACGGCGAGCGTCAGCGGCACCTGGTTGCCGGCGAGGTGCGCGGGCCACGCGGCATTGAAGGCCCCGAGCAACGCCATGAACTCGCCCGCGAAACCACTCGTCGTCGGCAAGCCGATCGAGGCAAGCGTCAGCAGGGAGAAGAACACCGCGAAGAGCGGCAGGATCCTGGCGAGGCCGCCGTAGTCGGCCACGGCGCGCGAATGCG
>DASUYI010000228.1:0-2256 GCA_036377475.1 Steroidobacteraceae bacterium
ACGCGGTCCATGAACACCGCGAGTTCCTTGACGTCCTTCGAGCCGTACGACAGCCGTTGCCACGTGCCGTACCGGTCCGCCGCGTCCGGGCCGCCGCCAAACGCGGCGAACGGAATCCCGCCGACGCCACCCGAGAGCAGGAACTCGAACGCGTCGACCGAATTGCGGACCACGGCACGTTCGTGCACGCCGTTGCGGAGCCTGTCGAACGGCTCCCCGACGAGTCCCGGGAACGCGAGCGGCGCGTAGAACGTGCCGCCGAAATCCGTGCGTTCGATGCCGAGCGGCGCGAGCGTGTCGGCCGCGCGCAGCATGAAATCGCGCCGTTCGCGCATGTACGGCGACGGCCGCCGGAGCGACGCGAGCGGGCTCTGCAGCGCGGCGAGCGCCCAGTCCTGTGCGAGCGTCGACGGCGTCGCCACGAGCCACGCCGAGAGATTGGCGAGGATCTCGCGCGCGCGTACGCCGTTGCTGCGGATCTGGTCCGAGATCACGAGCCAGCAGGCGCGTGCGCCGGTCGAGGCGCCGAACATGTCCATCTTCGACAGACCCGACAGCGACACGACGTAGTTGCGCCACTCCGGGGACGCGAACGCCGGGTTGACGAACCAGTCGACGTAATCGAGTCGCTGGTACACCGAGTCGTAGAGCACGTAGCAGCGGTGCCTGACGGCAGTGGCCACCAGCGCCTCGACCAGTTCACGCGGGTACACGCGCCCGGTCGGGTTGTGCGGGTTGTTCAGGATCAGGCACGAGATCCCGCCGCGGGCGAGCAGGCGGTCCAGGTCGGCCGGGTCCGGCAGGAACTCCGGCGCCGACGTCGGCAGCTCCACGACCTTCTTGCCTGCGCGCTCGATGAACCAGTCGTATTCCCAGCTCGGTCGCGGCACCACGACGCCGGAGCCGTCGGCGCCGAGCACCTCGAGCACGATCGCGAGCCCGGCGCGCGTGCCGGGCGTGAACAGCACTTCGTCCGGCAGGAAGCGGACTTCGCTCCCCGGATAGTCGAGCAGGCCGTCGCGGTTGAAGAACTCCGCCACCTCGTTGCGCACGTCCATGCGCCCGACCGCCGGCCCGTAGCTGTGCACGGTGTTGCGCGTGATGCGCTGGGCTGCGCGCACGACTTCCGGGTGCGGCGCGAAGTCGGAATTCTTGTAGTCGCCCTGCGTGAGGTCGAGCGCGCCTTCCTGCTGGACGCGCCGGGCGAACTGCCGGACGAACGGCTCCGGCGTCGCGAGGGCACGCGAGGAGAGCGTGGAGAGCGAGGGGACGTGCGGTGTGCCGCGCATGGAGGAGGTGACCCGCGCCGGAAGGGCGCAAGTCGCCAGATTCTTCATTGATCGCGCGACCGCTGCAGTCGTACTTACCACGGTCGGCCATGGGTCCTGCGTCGTCGGCACCCGAACGGTGCAGACATCGCATCCGATCCGGTGTAGATAGTCGCCCGACGTGCACCAGATCGTTGCGAGGACCGCCGTGCCGCGAGACCGAACCTTCACGCACCGCGTCCGCGCGACGTTGCTCGCGGCCTGCATCCTGGCGTCGTGCGGATGCGCGGCCACGCCGTCGGCGCGAACCGGCGACGCGCCTGCGTCACGTGACGGTGACTACGACGTCCTCGTCCGCCACGGCACGGTGTACGACGGCAGCGGCGCGCCCGGACGGCGCGCGGACGTCGGCATCCGTGGCGACCGCATCGTGTCCGTCGGCAACCTCGCATCGTCCCGCGCCACCACGGAGATCGACGCGACCGGCCGGGTCGTCGCACCGGGCTTCATCAACGTGCTTTCGTGGGCCAACGTCTCGCTGATCGCCGACGGCCGCGGCATGAGCGATCTCAAGCAGGGCGTCACGCTCGAGATCTTCGGCGAGGGGGAGTCCGGCGGACCGCTCAACGATCGCATGAAGGCGAACCTCGTCCGGCGGCAGGGCGACATCCGGTTCGACGTCGACTGGACGTCGTTCGGCGAGTTCCTCGACGGCCTGGTGCGGCGCGGCGTCTCGCCGAACGTTGCCTCGTTCGTGGGCGCCACGACCGTGCGCGAGTACGTGCTGGGCGAAGGCGACGTCGACCCGACGCCGGCACAACTTGTCGAGATGCAGGCGCTGGTCCGGCAGGCGATGCGTGAAGGCGCGCTCGGTGTCGGCAGTTCGCTGATCTACGCGCCGGCCTTTTTCGCGGAAACGCCGGAACTCGTGGCGCTGGCGCGCGCCGCGGCCGAGTCGGGCGGCGGCTACGTTTCGCACGTCCGCAAC
>DASUYI010000229.1:0-8265 GCA_036377475.1 Steroidobacteraceae bacterium
CGCACTTACCTCGCGGCGCTGCTCGGCCGGCACGAGCACCTCCTGGTGGCCGGCGACTTCAACATCGCGCCGGAAGACCGGGACGTACACGATCCCGCGGCCTGGGAGGGCTCCGTGCACGTGAGCCCGCCGGAGCGCGCGGCGCTGCAGTCATTGACGGGCGTCGGGCTCGTCGATTGCTTCCGACTGTTCGAGCAACCCGAAAGGACGTTCTCCTGGTGGGACTACCGGATGCTCGCGTTTCGCCGCAATGCCGGCCTGCGCATCGACCTGGTCCTCGCGTCGCAGGCGCTCGCACAGAAATGTGGGGCATGTCACATCGACAAGGCGCCACGTCGGCTGGAACGGCCTTCGGACCACGCTCCGGTCGTGGCGAGGTTTGACATATAAGCACTCGATTGCACTGGAAATCGCTGAATCGATCCGTTGTCGGTTTTTTTGACTCTGGTATTTGCGTTTCAAGCGTCTAGACTCCGCCGGAAACAAGGACCGGCCCAGCCGCCCGACCCGACAATGCAGTTCCGACGCAGCGACTACGACGTCACGAACACCGTGCAGGTTAGTTCGCCGTCATCCGTGCGCCATGCGGTCGAGGAACTGTTCCGCCAGACCTGGCCGGGCACGGCACTCGACCGGCTCACGCAGGCGTTCGGCGATTTCGAACGGCTCTTCACCGGCCAGTTTCCCGGCTACTTCGGCTGCGACACCGTCTACCACGACCTGCAGCACTCGCTGGACGACACGCTCGCCATGGCGCGACTGCTGGCCGGCCACGACCGCACCCAGACGCCCGAGCAGCGGCTCGGCCCGGACCGCGCGCTGCTCGGCCTCGTCGTCGCGCTGTTCCACGACTCGGGCTACATTCGCCAGGTCGACGACACGAAGCACCGCAACGGGGCGGAGTTCACCCGCACGCACGTCAGCCGCGGCGCGCAATTCCTCGCGCGCTACATGCCGACGATCGGGCTCGCAAACTGGGTGCCGGTCGCCACGCAGATCATCCACTTCAGCGGGTACGAGGTGCCGTTCGGCGAAATCCGCCTCGACGACCCGCTCGACCGGCGCGTCGGCCACCTGCTCGGCACGGCCGACATGATGGCGCAGATGTCGGATCGCTGTTATCTGGAGAAGTGCCGCGACCGGCTCTACCCCGAGTTCGTGCTCGGCGGCGTCGCGCTCGGCCGCGAGAGCGGCGGCGACCTCAAGGTGACCTACGGCTCGGGGCTCGACGTGCTGCGCCAGACGCCGAAGTTCTTCGAGGAGACGATGCGAACGCGGCTCGACGGTGAGTTCGCGGGCGCCTATCGCCACGTCGAGCCGCTCTATGGCGGTCGCAATCCGTACATGGAGGCGATCGAGCGGAACCTGCAGTACCTCGACAAGGTGCTGAGCACCGGCAACTGGTCGCTGCTGCGCCGCTCGCCGCCGGTGTTCACCTGGGAAAAGAACCCGATCCAGAACGTGCGGTCGCTCGTGATCGACCACCTCCGGACGGCGGTCGATCCGGCCTGACGGCCGCCGGCCGGCGACAACGCCGCCGATTGCATTCGCCGCGGTTTGCTGTTGCACTTGCCGCGTCGGACGGCGCGACACGGAGAGTCCCATGCGAACTCTGATCGTCCCGGCTGCAGCATTGCTCGTCGCAGGCTGTGTGTCCCAACCGCAGGACCCGGCGGGCGGCAGGGCGGTCGCAGGAGCGGCCGCAGCAACGCCTGCGACTGCGACCACCGCTGCCACGCGAAACCCCTACCCGGGATACAGGCGCAAGCAGAAGGACGGCAGGGTCGTCTACTGCAAGAAGCTGTCGCGGCTCGGCACGAACTTCGTGGACGAGTACTGCATGCGTCCCGACGAACTCGACCGGCTCGAGGAACGGGCCCAGGAGGACCGCGAGCAGTTCCGCCGCAACCAGACGATCTGCGGCGTGGGAACGTGCGGCGGCGGTTAGGCTCGCACGGCCAGCCGGTCGAGCAGCGCCGACACGTCCGTCGCCACCTGCAGCAGGTCACGCGAGGCCGGTGAGATGAAGCCGTCCGCGTTCGCGCGATCGAGAAAGCGCACGAGTTCGTCGTAGTAGCCCGCGACGTTCAGCATGCCGCAGGGCTTGCGCTGCAGCCCGGCCTGCGTCCAGCTCCAGGCTTCGAACAGCTCGTCGAGCGTGCCCACGCCGCCCGGCAGCGACAGGAACGCGTCGGCCAGCTCGCCCATGCGCTGCTTGCGCTCCGCGAAGCTCGCGACGATCTCCAGCGCGTCGAGCCCGCGGTGCGCCACTTCGCGGTCGTGGAGAAACCGCGGGATCACGCCAACCACTCGCGCGCCGGCCGCGATCGCCGCGTCGGCCACGACCCCCATGAGGCCGACGTGCCCGCCGCCGTACACGAGCGTCCAGCCACGCCGGCCGAGCTCGGCGCCGACCTGCCGCGCCGCGGCGGCGTATTCCGGTTTCGCGCCGACACCGGCGCCGCAGAACACGCAGAGCGAGAACACCATCGGCGCGCCGTCAGCGCGGGTGCAACCGGTTCATCGCTTGAGGGCCCGCAGGAACGACGCGGGATCCTCGCCGCGCTCGAGCACCTCGACGAGCGCCGAGCCGACCACGACGCCGTCGACGTGGCCCTGCATGCGGGCAACCTGCTCCGGCGTGCGGATGCCGAACCCCGCGCAGACCGGCACGGGCGACACGGCCTTGACGCGATCCATGTAGTCGAGCACCTCGTCCGGCACGGCCACCGACTTGCCGGTCGTGCCGGTCATCGTGACCGCGTAGACGAACCCCTGGCTCGCCTCGCAGAGCATCCTGAGCCGGGCGGCCGGCGTGACCGGCGTGACCATCTGCACCAGCGCGAGGCCCACCCGGTCGAGCGCCGTGCGCATCTCGGCGCTCTCCTCGTAGGGCAGGTCGGGGATGATGAATCCCGACACTCCGGCCGTGACGGCCGCTTCGGGCAGCTTCGCGAGACCGTACGCCAGCAGCGGGTTCAGGTAACTCATCAGCAGCAGCGGGGCCCGGGGACGCGGCTGCATCCGTTCGAGCACGTCGAGCAGCCAGGGCAAGGTGAACCCGCCCTGCAGCGACGCGAAGCTCGCGCGCTGGATCGTCGCACCGTCGGCCATCGGGTCGCTGAACGGCACGCCGATCTCGACCACGTCGGCCTCGGCGGCAATCGCCTGCAGGTTGCGCACGAACCCGGCGCGGTCGGGGAACCCCGCCGTCGTGAACCCGACCACCGCGGGGCGGCCCGCGGTCGCGGCCTGGCGGATCGCGGCGCTGATCGTCTCGCGCGGAACCATGCCAACTCGTGCGTTCATCGGGTCGTCCCCGCGAGCACCGTGCGCTGCAGCGTCGGCATGTCCTTGTCGCCGCGACCGGACAGGCCGATCAGGATCCGACACCCCGGGTGCTGCTTCGCGTGCTTGCGCGCGCCCGCGAACGCGTGCGCCGATTCGATCGCGGGCAGGATGCCTTCGGCCCGGCAGCACTCGGCGAGCGCCTCGAGCGATTCGTCGTCCCCGGCGGCCGCGAAGTCGAGCCGGCCGATGCTGGCGAGCAGGGCGTGCTCGGGTCCCACGCCCGGGTAATCGAGGCCGGCCGACACCGAGTGGGTCTCCTGGATCTGCCCATACTCGTCCTGCAGCAGCAACGAATAACAGCCCTGCAGCACGCCGGGCGTGCCGTAGGCGAGCGAGGCCGCGTTCTGGCCGAGCCCGGGACCCGTGCCCCCGGCCTCGAACCCGAGCAGTTGGACACCGAGGTCGCCCACGAACGGGTGGAACAGCCCGATCGCGTTGGAACCGCCACCGACGCAGGCAACGACGACGTCCGGCAGTGCGCCTGCCTGCGCGAGCATCTGCGCGCGCGCCTCGATGCCGATCACGCGCTGGAACTCGCGCACGAGGTAAGGGTACGGGTGCGGACCGACCGCCGACCCGAGCACGTAGAACGTGCCGTTCGGGTCGGCGACCCAGTCGCGCAGTGCTTCGTCGATCGCCGCGCGCAGCGTCTGGTCGCCGCCGGTGACAGGCACGACTTCGGCGCCGAGCAGCTTCATGCGACCGACGTTCGGCGACTGTCGCTCCATGTCGATCGAGCCCATGTAGACGGTGCAAGGCAGCCCCAGCCGTGCGCAGGCGGCCGCCGTCGCGACACCGTGCTGGCCGGCACCCGTCTCGGCGACGATGCGTTTGGCGCCGAGCCGCTTGGCGAGCAGGCCCTGGCCGATCGCGTTGTTGATCTTGTGCGCGCCCGTGTGCGCGAGGTCTTCGCGCTTGAGCCACACTTCGGCGCCCCAGCGACGCGACAACTCCGAGGCGAACGTGAGCGGCGTCGGCCGCCCCACCCAGGTGCGCAGCTGCTCGTCGAGGTCGGCCTTGAACGCCGCGTCGGGCAGGATCTCGCGGATGCCCTGCTCGAGCCGGTCGAGCGCGGGCACGAGTGTCTCGGGCACGTAACGACCGCCGAAGGGGCCGAAGCGACCGCGCGCATCCGGAAACGCGCCTTGCAGCGTCTGCGCGAGCAGCGCTTCGCGGTCGATCCTGAGGGCCTCGATGTTCATCTCTGCACCACTCCCTGCGCGGACGACGCGAGCCGGTCCTCGGCCTCGCGTGCCGCATTGACGAATTCACGAATGAGCGCGACGTCCTTGACGCCGCGGTTGCACTCGACGCCCGAGCTCACGTCGACGCCGAACGGCCGCACCGACTCGATCGCCGCACCGACGTTCGCGACGTCGAGGCCGCCGGCCAGCACCAGTTCGTTCGTGCGCGCGAGTGCGCCGGCCGCGTTCCAGTCGGCACGCTCGCCCGCGCCGCTCCGTGCCGCCTCGAGCAGGATGCGCCGGGCGCGCACCGGCTCCACGATCCGGCCGGTGCGGTACACGGGCAGCACGCGCTGCGCGGCCGGCAGGGCGAGCACCTGCAGGTCCTCCGCGTCCGTCTGCACCCAGTCGGGACGCACGGCGTCGAGCGCCGCGTCGACGAGCGCCTGCGTCGGATGCATGAACACGGCGACCTTGTCGACGCCCGCCGGGACCGCTGCCGCGAGCGCGCGCGCCTGTGCGCAGTCGAGGTGCCGAGGCGAAGTTTCGTGGAACACGAAGCCGACCGCATCCGCGCCGGCGCGCGCAGCAGCTTCGATCGCCTCGACCGTGCGCAACCCGCAGACCTTGATCCACAGTCGTGGTGTCATCGGGCGGCCGCCCCGCGTCCAGCCTGCAACAACGTGCGCACGCCCGCGGCGGGGTCCGCGCTGCGCATCAGGCTCGTGCCGACCAGCGCGAGCCGGTAGCCGAGCGCGGCCACCCGGGCCGCATCCGAGGCGTCGGTCACGCCGCTCTCGGCGACGGCCGGCCACTCGGACGGCAGGCGGTCGCGCAGACGTTCGAAGCGCCCGAAGTCGATCTCGAGCGTCTCGAGGTCGCGGCAGTTGAGGCCGATGAGCACCTGCTCGTCGCGGCCGCGCCGCTCGCGCGCGAGGTCGGACGCGATGCCCAGGTCGTCCGCGTCGAACGCCTCCAGCAGCACGAACAACCCCTGCGCCGCAGCCTCGTCGAGCATCGCGACCAGCCGCGGCCGTTCGACCATGCGCACGATCAGCAGCACGCCGCTGGCGCCGTGCGCGCGCGCTTCGAGCACCTGGTACGGGTCCACGAGGAAATCCTTGCGCATGGCGGGCACGCCGTGCGGCGCGAGCGCCTCCGCCGCGACGCGCAGGTGTTCGAGTCGACCGTCGAAGCGCGAAGGCTCCGTCAGGACCGAGCAGATCGCCGCGCCGCCCTGCGCGTAGCCCGCGAGCCGCGCGATGGGATCGAGCGTCTGCGCGGACAGATCGCCGAGCGACGGCGAGCGCAGCTTGAGTTCGGCGATCACGTCGAAGCCGTCCGCGGACAGCGTCGGTCGCGACGCGGGCGGCAACGTGGCGCAGTGCGCGCGCAGCGCCGACTCGCTCGTGCGCGCCTGCGCGTCGCGCGAACGCCGCGCGCTGCTCACCGCCATGTCCGCGAGCAGGCCCATCGTCAGGTTTCCCGGGCAGCGGCCGCGCCGAACGCGGCGATCTTCTCGAGCAGGCGCCGGCCGTCGCCGCGGTCGATCGCTGCGTTCGCGGCGCGAATGGCCACGCGCGGGTCCCGCTCGGCGCCGGTGAGTTCGAGCACCAGGGCGGCGTTCAGCACCAGGGCGTCACGGTGCGGCCCGCGATCCTCACCGGCGAAGACGGCGCGCATGCCGACGGCGTTGTGCGTCGCGTCGCCGCCCGCGAGGTCCCGCGGCGAGCAGCGCGCCAGGCCGTAATCGTGCGGATCGCGCTCCGTACGTTCGACGTGACCCGGGCGCACGTCGTACAGCTCGAACGGGCCGCAGGGCGTCGGTTCGTCCCAGCCGGGCTCGCCGTGCACGACGAACACGCGCTCGATCGGCATGCCTGCGATCGTCTCGGCCATGAGCCGGGCCGCGTCGCGGCTGTAGGCGCCGATCAGGCCGAACGGAGGCTCGGCCGGGTTGGTCAGCGGCCCGAGCAGGTTGAAGACCGTGCGCACGCCGAGCGCGCGACGGACCGGCGCGATTTCCTTCATCGCCGGGTGGTAATGCGGCGCGAACAGGAACGTGAAACCCGTCGCCGCGAGGCACTCGCCCGCACGCGTTTCGTCGAGCGGCAGCGGCAGTCCCAGGCACTCCAGCAGGTCGGCGCTGCCCGAACGGCTCGAAACCGAGCGGTTGCCGTGCTTGACGACGCGGACGCCGAGCGCCGCGCTCAGCAGCGACGCCCCGGTCGAGATGTTGAAGCTGCCCGACGCGTCGCCGCCGGTGCCGACGATGTCGACGGCGGGCGGTCCGCCGGGCAGCACGGGATGACGCGCGAGTCGGCGCATGGCCGAGGCGAACCCGCGCACTTCGTCGGCGGTGAGTCCCTTCGCGCGCAGCGCTGCCAGCAGCGCGCCGCCCATCGCGGGCGCCAGCGCGGGATCGGTGAGGACGACGAGCAACTCGGCGGCCTCGGATTCCGCGAGGTCCTGCCGGTTCAGCAGCCGTTCGAGCGTGTCGCGTGCGTCGGCCATGGCCCGTGGATCCTCACGCCGCGCGGCGCCCGCCCTCGAACTTCAGGAAATTGCCCATCAACCGCGGCCCGTCGGGCGTCAGCACGCTCTCTGGGTGGAACTGGACGCCTTCGACAACGAAGTCGCGATGGCGTACGCCCATGATCTCGCCTTCGGGCGTCCGCGCCGTGACTTCGAGGGCCGGTGGCAGCGACTCCGGTCGGGCGATCAGCGAGTGATAACGGCCGACCTGCAATGGTCGGGGCGCGTCCTCGAACACGCCGCGACCGTCGTGCTCGACCGGCGAGGTCTTGCCGTGCATCAGCCGCCCGGCCCGCACGATCTCGCCGCCGAACACCTCGACGATCGACTGGTGACCGAGGCACACGCCGAGCACCGGCACGCGGCCGGCGAACGCGCGGATCATGTCCATCGACACGCCCGCGTCGTGCGGCGTGCCGGGTCCCGGCGAGATGCACAGGTGCGACGGCCCGAGCGCCTGCGCCTGCTCGACCGTGATCGCGTCGTTGCGATGGACGAGCACCTCGGCGCCGAGCACGAGGAACGCCTGCACGAGGTTGTAGGTGAAGCTGTCGTAGTTGTCGATCAGCAGCAGGCGCGGCCGCGTCGCGGTGCCCATCAGAGGCCCTCCCGCGCGAGCTCGAGCGCGCCGCGCAGCGCGGCGCTCTTCGCGAACACTTCGCGGTACTCGTTGACCGGCACGCTGTCCGCGACGATGCCGGCGCCCGCCTGGAAGCTGTAGGTGTCGCCGTGGAACACCATGGTGCGGATCGCGATCGCGTGGTCCATGTCGCCGCCGTGGCCGAAATAGCCCACGGTACCGCCGTAGAACCCGCGGCGCACGGGCTCGAGTTCGTCGATGATCTCCATCGCCCGCACTTTCGGCGCGCCGACCAGCGTGCCGGCCGGGAATGCCGCCGCGAACAGGTCGAACGCGTCCTTGCCCGCGGCGAGCCGACCGTTGACGCCGCTCACGATGTGCATGACGTGGCTGTAACGCTCGATCGAGCGATACGGATCGACGTGCACGCTGCCGGCCGCCGCGACCCGGCCGAGGTCGTTGCGCGCGAGGTCGACGAGCATGATGTGCTCGGCATTCTCTTTCGGATCGGCCAGCAATTCTTTTTGCAGCAGCCCATCCTCGACGGAATCGCGACCGCGTGGCCGGGTGCCCGCGATGGGACGCATCGAGGCGCGACCACGCGAGAGTTTCACC
>DASUYI010000230.1:0-7715 GCA_036377475.1 Steroidobacteraceae bacterium
CGATCCCGGCCCGGGCCGGGATCGGTCTGCGGTCGCCGCACCATGCCGCGATCGAACGCGAGCGGCCCGACGTCGGCTGGCTCGAGGCGCACACGGAGAACTACTTCCACGACGGCGGACCTGCCGTCCGTGCGCTCGAACGACTGCGGACGCACTACCCGCTGAGCCTGCACGGCGTCGGGCTCGGCCTCGGTTCGGCCGACCCGCTCGATCGCGAGCACTTGCGGCGAGTGCGGGCCGCCGTCCGCCGCTTCGAACCCTCGCTGGTGAGCGAGCACGCCTGCTGGACCCACGTCGACGACGAACACTTCAACGACCTGCTGCCGTTGCCGCACACCGAGGAGGCCGTGGAACACCTCGCCGCGCGCGTTCGCGAGGTGCAGGATTTCCTCGGTCGGCAAATCCTCGTCGAGAACCTGAGTGCCTACGTCGGGTTCGCAGACGCGCCGTTGAGCGAGGGTGAGTTCCTCGCGGCGCTCGTCGAGCGGTCGGGCTGCGGCCTGCTGCTCGACGTCAACAACGCCTATGTGAACGCGGCCAACCTCGGTCTCGACGTCGACGCGTTCTTCGACGCGCTGCCCGTCCGCGCAGTGCACGAAATCCACCTCGCCGGTCACTCGCGACGGCGCTTCGGCGCGCAAGAACTGCTCATCGACGACCACGGCTCCGCAGTGTGCCCGGCGGTGTGGGTGCTCTACGAGCGCGCGCTGCGACGGTTCGGGCCGATTCCGACGCTGATCGAGTGGGACAACGACGTGCCGGGCCTGGCAACGCTGGTCGCCGAGGCGAATGCCGCCGAAGCGCGGCTGCGCACGGTGCGCGCCCATGCCGCCTGAGCGCGATCCGCGCGGTCTGCGTTCGGTGCAGCGCGCGATGGCGCACGCACTGCGCCCATCGGTCGAGTCCGTCTCCTCGCACGACGAATTCGCCGGTCCAGCGAACGTCGCCGTGTCCGACCGGCTCGCCGTGTACGCCAACAACGCCCGCCAGTTCTTCCACGGTGCCCTGGCGCTGACCTATCCGGTGCTGCGACGTCGGGTCGGCGAGGACTTCTTCCGGCAGCTCGCGCACGAGTACCGCGCCGTGCACCCCTCGCGCAGCGGCGACCTGCACTGGGTCGGCGAGGCTTTTCCCGGGTGGCTGGTTGGGCGGCTCGACGACACCGAGTACGCGTGGCTCGCCGACCTCGCGCGGCTCGAGTGGGCCTGCGAGGAAGCCGTGGCCGAGGCGACCGAACCCGCCTTGCCGCTTGCGACGCTCGGCACGCTGCCCCCCGAAGCGCTCGACGGTGTGCGGCTTCGCCTGCAGCCTTCGCTCCGACGGGTCGAGTCGCGCTGGCCCATCTGGTCCGTCTGGCAGGCGAACCAGGACGAGGCGATGGCTGCGCCGGTGGACCTCGCCGCAGGACCGGAACGCTGCGCGTGCGTCTGCACGAGCGACGAGGGCGTGACGGTCTACCGTCTCGATGTCGAAGACTACGCGCTGCTCGGGGAACTGCACCGCGGTGCGACGTTCGCCGAGGCCGTGGCCCGGTCGAATACGTCGCCGGACGTGCTCGCCCGCCTCGTCGCGTGGGGGTTCGGCGAAGGCCTCGTCGTCGCCGTCAGTCCATCCGCTCCGGCTTGACGCCGAGCAACCGTCCCTCGTCGTCCACTTCGCAGCTGAGCTGGATCGGCTGGCAGCAGACCTGGCAGTCCTCGACGTGGCTGAACGAGCCTGCTGACAAGTCCACCTGCGTCTCGAATCGCTCCCAGCAGTACGGGCAGAGGATCGAAACGAACTCCGTCGTCAGGCGCGAGGCGCGCTCCGGGCTGTCGGGCTCGTAGACCGGCTCGAGCCCGTAGAGCTCGTCGATCACGTCCGCGTCCGTCGCCGAGACGCGCCGCTTCAGGTGTTCGAGCGCGGGTATGTTTCGCCGCTTCATCGACTCACTTTACCACTCGATCCAGCGCCCGTTGCGCGATCGCGTGATAGCCGGGCCGGGCCTCCAGATACACGCGGCGTGCCAGCTCGGCGCCTTGCGGCGTCTTCATGAGGTCCGAGTACAGCGGGCGGATCAATTTCAGGCGACCGATGCCCGTCAGGTAACGCTCGAGCGCCGGCTCGAGCCCGGGATATCCGCTGGCGAGCGCGAGCCGGTACCAGGCGTGGGCGACTTCCGCATTCGGCGACTCGGTGAGGCCGAATCGTCGGTCGAGCTCCGCGAGGCGCGCGACGGACTGTGGCCGCGACACGCCATTGAGGAACTGCAACCACTCCTGGACGGTCCAGTGCTGCGTCGCGAGGGCGGCGGTCGGCAGCTCGTGGTTTTCCCATCGCGCGCGCTGGGCGTCCACGCGTGCGAATGCGTCGGAGCTCACCAGCAGCGCGTCCGCGGGAAAGCCCGGCTCGTCGATCCAGCGATGCAGGAATCCGGCATCGATCCGCGTGGGGTCCGTCGCGATCAAGCCGTCCAGCAGCGCGCGCACGAACTGCGGCGTCGTCACGCTGGTGAACGCGTGCCCGTCGAACCATCGCTGCAGGAACGCGTCGAGGGCCGCGCGACCGTACCGTCGCTCGAGCTGGTACAGGAACAGCGCCCCCTTTTCGTAGGCGACGCTCGACCCTTCCTCGCCAAGGTGCGTGCTGAGGTCCGGGGCGAGCGCGCCGCGCCACTCCTGGCCGGGCGGCAGTTCCGCGAGCGCCGTCCGCAAGTCCTGCAAGCCGACGCCCCACTCCATCCTCGCGCGCTCGTCGCCGTAGACGGCCTCCATGATCCGTCGCTCGAAGTACGTCGTGAATCCTTCGTTGAGCCAGCCGTCGCGCCAGGTCGCATTGGTGACGAGGTTGCCCGACCACGAATGCGCGAGTTCGTGCGCGAGCACGCCCACGAGCGACTTGTCGCCCGCGATGACCGTCGACGTCATGAAGGTGAGCCGTGGATTCTCCATGCCGCCGTACGGGAATGAGGGGGGCAGCACGAGCACGTCGTAGCGACCCCATCGGTAAGGCCCGTAGAGCGCCTCGGTCTGCTCGAGCATGGCCTCGACGTCGCTGAATTCCCGTGCGGCGGCCTCGAGCATCGACGGCTCCGCCCACACGCCCGTGCGCCGGCCGATCGATTCGAACGCGAGGTCGCCCACGGCGAGCGCGAGCAGGTACGAAGGGATCGGCTGCGGCATGCGGAAACGGAACACGGCGTGTCCACGCGCATTCGCCGGATCCGGCTCGGCGGCCATCACGGCGACGAGCGGCGCCGGGACGCGCAGCGTGGCCGCGTATGTCGACCGGATGCGCGGCGTGTCCTGCAGCGGCACGAACGAGCGGGCGTGCAGCGATTGCGCCTGGCTGAACAGGAACGGCTGCTTCCTGCCGGCGGTCTGGGCGGGTGCCAGCCACTGCAAGCCGGTCGCGGTGGGCGACGTCGCGTAGTCGATGCGCACACGGCGGGCCGTGGCGGGCATGGCGACCCGCAACGCACTGCCGAGCTGCGGATGACGCGGGTCGAGTGTGAAGGTCGTTCGTGTGAACGCGTCGTGGCCGGCCGGTGCGGTCGACACGGAGCGGATCGCGAGGTCGCGCGTGTCGAGCACGAGTTCGTTCGCGGCGGGCTCGAGCCGCTCGACGTCGAGCGTCACGATGCCGCGCAGTCGTTGCTCGGCGAAGTCCGCGGTGAGGTCGAGCTCGAAATGACGCGTGACGAATCGGTCCGGCTCCGCGTAGCTGTGCACGTCAGGCCAGTTCTGCACGGTCGTGACGACGGGGTCGGACGCCGACGCGATCGCGGCGTGGCCCGCGGTTGCCGGCGCCGCTGCTTCGGTCGCGTGCGGCGGCGTCGAGCTGCGGCATCCGGCGAAGCCCAGCGCGACGACGGTGATCAACGCGCACAAGGGGACAGTGGTCAGGTTCGGACGACAGGGATGCCGGACGTGGGACGCATCAGACGGTGGCATTCGACGTTTTCTCTGCTGTTCACGGTCGGCGAGTTGTGGCTACATCGAAGAATACCGGGCCGGGGATCCGGACCGCGACCCTTCGCGAAGGACGGCGATGGCACGCATGGAAGGCAAAGTGTGGGATGTGATCATCGTCGGCGGTGGCCCCGCGGGCCTCAGCGCCGCGCTCGTGCTCGGACGCTGCCGTCGCAGCGTGCTCGTCTGCGATGCCGGCAAACCGCGCAATCGACATTCCGACGCGATGCACGCTTTCCTCACGCGCGAAGGCCTCGCGCCGGACGAATTCCTCGGCCTGGCCCGTGACGGCTTGTCCCCCTATCCCGACGTGGAGTTCCGTGCGTGTTGGGTCGAATCCATCGAGCCCGAGGGCCGGCAGTTCGTGCTGCGCCTTGCCGACGGAACGCCGTTGCGCTGCCGGAAGCTGCTGCTCGCGTCGGGCGTGCGCGACGAGTTGCCGCGACTCGCGGGGATCGAGGACTTCTACGGCAAGACCGTGCACCACTGCCCGTATTGCGACGGCTGGGAATCGCGCGACGAACCGATCGCCGTCTACGGCCGCCGCAACCGCGCGTTCGAAATGTGTCGCGCGATGACCGCGTGGAGCGACGACATCGTGCTGTGCACGAACGGCGCCGCAGGACTCGACGCGGAGCAGAAGCGACAACTGGCCCGCAACGGCGTGCGGATCATCGAGGAGAAGATCGTGCAGCTCGCGGGGCGTGATGGGCAGCTCGAGGCCATCTTGTTCCAGGGCGGCCGCCGGCTCGCGCGGCGCCGGCTGTTCTTCGACCTGCCCTCGCACGCGCAATCGGAGCTGTCGCGACAACTCGGCTGTCGCATCCGGCGCGACGGCAGCGTGCACTGCAGCGGCTACGAAGCGACCGACGTGCCCGGCGTGTTCATTGCGGGCAACATCGCCGGGGACGTGCAGCTCGTGATTTTTGCGGCGGCCGAGGGTGCGAAGGCCGCTTTCGGCATCAACCGCTCATTGACGCGGGAGCAGTTCGAGCTCAACGCGACGGGCCGCCGTATCGTCGAGCATCCGACCGAAAAGCCCCGGTGATCAGAACCCGTAACCGACTTCCACGCCGCCGTAGGCGCCGTCCGCGTCGTCCTGGAAGCGGTAGCCAGCCTTGAGTCCGACGGTGAACCTCGAGGCGCCGGGGCGAAACGTCGTAACGACGCCGGCCGCCGTCGCATCGGCTTCGTCGTTGCCGTTCGCCACCGCCTCGAAGCCGAATGCCCGCGCCGGCGTGGCGCCGTGCATCAGCCGACCGCGCACCCAGTATCCGTTCTGCTCGTTGCTGTACGAGGCGATCCCGCCCACCCGCCAGTCACCGGCCACGTTGCGTTCGAAGTCGAACTGCAGCTTGCCGCCGAGCTGGCTGCCTCTCGCGCGGGCGTTGCGGTCGTCGGGGTCGAGCGAGGTGTCGGTGTGACGCAGTCCCACGGACGCGCTCCACCAGCCGAGTTCGTTCGAGCCGCCATAGCCCAGCGCAGCTTCGACCCCGTATGCGTCGGCCTGCACGCGACCGGGGCCACCGTCGTACTCGTAGCCGAACGCATCGACCCAGTACCGCTGGTACCAGCCGCGGCCGTCCTTGCGTTCGCCGAACGGCACGAGCGCGCCGACGAAACTGTAGTACGCCGCGTCGGCCACCTCGCCCCCGAACAGCAGCAGTCGTTCCGACGCCGCGGCCTGGGACGTGGTCAGGACCGACCCAGCGGCGAGTGCGATGCCGAAAATCGCCCGCCCCGCGAGGGACACGTTGCGATGCCGGTTCATGCGGTGAGCTTGTACAGGTAGATCGGCGCCGCGTGCGTCTCGAGCACGGCCTCGCCCTGCACGCGACCGACGACGCCGCGCGGACCCGAAGCAGTGACTTCCTCTGCATACAGGCGGCCGTTCTGCGGCAGCACGCCCAGCGACACCATCGTGCGCACGCCCGTCTTGGGGTCGCCGCGCGAAATGAAGCCGACGCCGGATCCCTCTTCGGAGTTGACGCGCTTGTAGAGCAGGGGCGCCCAGGTTTCCCCGGCGAGGCGTCGTGTCTGCTCCACCGGTCCGGTGCGCAGCCACGAGCGCGCGCGCTCGAGCGGAGTCGGCACGCGATCGCTGAGTCCGTTCAGCTTCCACTGCAGGTCGGACCCGAACAGGAACATCTCGAGACGGTTGCGTTCGTCGGAAAGGCCCCAGCGGAACTCGCAGCCGAGCGCGGGCTCCACGGCGCCTGCCGTGTCGCCGCCGGGCGTGCTCACGGCGCGGACCATGGCCCGGACCGCCAGGGGCCCGGTCGGCAGCAGCAACTCCCCGATCAATTCCTGTCCGACGGTCGCGGTGCCCGCGGCGGCGCCCACGAGGCGACAGCCGAGCGGCGAAATGTCGGTCGCGAGAGCGACGCTGTCCTGGCCGTTCGGCGTGTGCACCCGCAGTGGCACCGGCAGCGGAAAACGATACTCGCGACGCCGCGACGTCGCGGCCTGCAGCGCATAGCGGATCGCGACCGCTGCGATGCCACAGGTGAGTGCCGCCCACACGACGTTGGCGACCAACGCGCCCGTCGGCAAGCCGCGGTCGGTTCCGATCCAGGCGATGCCGACCGGGATTGCGATCAGGTTGAGCACCAGCACCAGGTACTGCGGCCAGAGCATCCTGCGGGTCGCGTCGGCCTCGCCCAAACGTTTCGGCGTCACGACGAAGTGCAACTTGCGCAGGAAGAATCCGAACGTGGCGGTGATGAACACGGCGAACCGCATCATGTTGTACTGCTCGGTGAGCAGCGTGCGGCCGTAGCCGCGCGCCACTTCCTCGAACGTCCAGAACGTGAGCACGTAGTACGGCAGGAAGCGGACCAGGAACTCGCGGTCGAGCTGCAGGATCGGCATCGTGCCGGTCGTGAGCACGATGACCGGCGCCGTGAAGAAGATCAGCCGCTGCCAGCCCTCGAAGTACGCGAGCATGGTGGCGAGGTACGAGAGCCGCTGGCGCAGGCCGAGGCCGCGCGAAAACAGGACGCCCTCCTGACGCCACACCTGCATCGCGCCCTGGCCCCAGCGCAGGCGCTGTTTCAGGAACGGGATGGCGCTGGCGGGGGCGAGACCGAACGCGAGCGAGCGGGCGTAGTACACCGACTTCCAGCCGCGCTTGTGCAGCCGGATCGAGGTGTGGATGTCCTCGGTGACGGTGCCGGTCGAGAAGCCGCCGATGTCGTCGAGCGCTTTGCGTCGGATCACCGCGCAGCTGCCGCAGAAGAATGCGGCGTCCTGGCTGTCCTTGCCGGGCTGGATGACGCGGAAGAACAGCGTCTGCTCGCTCCACACCAGCGACTCGCGACGGTTCAGCCGATGCTGGAACGAGTCGAGGTTGTAGAAGTCCTGCGGCGTCTGGACGAAGGCAACCTTCGGGTCGCGGAAGAATCCGAGCGTCTCCTCGAGGAAGTTCGGCGCGGGCGCGTGGTCCGCGTCGAAGATCGCCACGAATTCCGCGTCGGTGTGTTCGAGCGCGTTGTTGAGGTTGCCAGCCTTCGCGTGTGAATTCTCGGTGCGCGACAGGTAGCGGCAACCGAGTTCTTCGGCGAGCACCTGCATCTCGAGCCGGTTGCCGTCGTCGAGCAGCCAGACCTCCGACGCGTGTCGCATGCGCTGTGCCGCCATGACCGTGCGGCGGACGATCTCGACCGATTCGTTGATCGTCGGCACGAAGACGGCCACCGTGGCGCCCTCGGGCGCCGGCAACGGCGTGCGCTGCCGCAGGCGCCAGCACATCAGCAGGTACAGCAG
>DASUYI010000231.1:0-14093 GCA_036377475.1 Steroidobacteraceae bacterium
CGGATCGGTGAGCCCTCGAGCCACGAGCGTCGCAGGCAGCGACCGTCCCAGTCGTCGAGTTTCGGCACGCCTGGCACGCGCGAGAGGGCGGCGAGGATGTGCGCTTCACGCGCGGCGAGCGTCCGGGCAAGCGCGCGCAACCACCAGCGCGCGGATCGAGTGTCGCGCTCGACGACTACCCACGTCGATCCTTCGGGCCCGAGCGACTCCACGCGCCAGACGGTGCCGAGCAGGTTGCGCTTGAGCAGCGTGCGGGCCGGCACGCTCACTGCCCGGCGAGCCACGTGGGAATGGCGCGCGAGACGGACGCCGGCGGCCGCACGAGGGTCATGCAGCCATTCTAGCGGCCGGTAGAATGGGCGGATGAACTGGCTCGGCGCGTATTTCGGTTACCTCGCGGGCGCACTGCTCGCGATCCTGCCCATCGTCAACCCGTTCGGCGCGGTGCCACTCGTCATGTCCGCGTCGGGTCACCTGCCCGAGCAGGAACGCCTGCGGCAGATCAGACGCGCGTGCGTCTACGTCTTCTTCCTGATGGCCGGCTTTCTCGTCGCCGGCGGCCTGATCATGAATTTCTTCGGCATCTCGCTGCCGGGCATGCGCATCGCCGGCGGCCTGATCGTCGGGTTCCTGGGATTCCAGATGCTGTTTCCGAACCCGATCTCGGACAAGGACGCGATGACCAAGGCTGCCGGCGAGAAATACGACATCGCGTTCACGCCGCTCGCGATGCCGGGCCTGAGCGGTCCGGGAACCTTCGCCGTGGTCATGAGCCTGTCGTCGCAGGCGGCCGCGCGACAGGGCTGGATGAGCATGGTGGACTTCGTCGCCGTGCTCACCGCGATCCTGCTCACCGCGCTGCTCGCATGGTTCGTGCTGCGCGGCGCGGAGCGCGTCAACCGCCTGCTCGGCGCCACCGGCATGATCGCGCTGACGCGGCTCACGGGGTTCCTGATGATCTGCATCGGCGTACAGTTCTTCATCAATGGTCTGACGATGGTCTTCGACGATCCGCGGTTCTGGTCGGGCCTCGCCGAAGCGGTCCGCTCCGCGCGCTGAGTCGAACACCCCGCGGTCGTTCTCCAGGAGGGCGCATGTTCACGTCTCGCAGGAAGAAGCTCGAGTTGCCGACGGCCGCGGAAGCCTTGCCCGGCCGCGCGCAGCGCATGGCGGTGCCGGCGCGGCACTTCGTCAACGGCCATCGTCTCGAGCCGCCGTTTCCGGCGGGCACGAAACTCGCGCTGTTCGGGCTCGGCTGCTTCTGGGGCGCCGAGCGCAAGTTCTGGACGCTGCCGGGCGTGTACAGCACGTCGGCGGGATACGCCGGCGGACTCACGCCCAACCCGACCTACGAGGAAGTCTGCAGCGGGCTCACCGGCCACAACGAGGTCGTGCGCGTCGTTTATGACCCGAACGACGTGGGCTACGACGAACTCCTCAAGGTCTTCTGGGAATCGCACGACCCGACCCAGGGCATGCGCCAGGGCAACGACGTCGGCACGCAGTACCGCTCCGGTATCTACTGGTACGACGACGAGCAACGCGTGCTCGCCGAGCAGAGCGCCGTGGCATACGGCGCGAAGCTGCACGAAGCGGGCTTCCCCGATCCCACCACGGAAATCCTGCCGGCCCCGGAGTTCTACTACGCCGAGGACTACCACCAGCAGTACCTCGCGAAGAACCCCGGCGGTTACTGCGGGCTCGGCGGCACCGGCGTCAGCTGCCCGGTCGGCCTCGACGCCACGAAAGCGGGTTGAGGACGTCCGCGCCGGTCCGGCCGGTCATTTCAGCGTCGCGAAATACGCCGCCACGTTCTCGACGTCGGCCGCAGTAAGCTTCTTCGCGGCCCGCGCCATCTTCGCGTTCTTGGTGCGCTTGCCGGTCTGGTATTCCTGCATCGCCTGGATGAATTCCTTGCTCGACAGGCTCGCGGGCGTGATGTCCGGGCTCTCGTCGTCGCCCTTGCCGTCGTCGCCATGGCAGTCGATGCAGATTTCCTCCGCCTTCGCCTTGCCGGCGGCCATGTCGGCCGCCTGGGCGAACGGAAGAAACGCCAGGACACCGGTGGCCAGTCCTGCAAGCAGATGTACGTTCTTCATGTCTTGTCCTCGGAATACGATCGCTTTACCTCGCGCCGGCCTGCAGCGATTCGACCGGCGCGACCGGTTCGACGTGGCAACGGTCGCAATTGCTGCGTGACGCGAACGCCGTCTTGCCGTCGTGACAGGCGAAGCAGGCCTGCTTGCGCCGGTGATCGGCGCGGGTGATCTGCGAACTCCGGCTCACGTCGAACAGCTCGAAGTGGCAGTTCGAACAGTGCATGCCGGGACCGGTGTGCTGCGCGCCGCGGAAGGTGACCTTGCCTTCGCCGTTGCCGTCGAACTCGATGGTCAGCCCCGGCGGCACCGCGAACGCGGCGCGGCCCGCGACGAGCAACACGAGCAACAGGCCAGCGGTGACGAGGCGCGATGTCATCGCGCAACGATCGCGGCTCGCGTGCGCGTCGCAGCGACGGCGAGCAACGGCATGCCGATGGCCACTGCGACGACCACGACGAGCACCCAGGTCGGCACGTAGAACGTCGTATAGACGTCGAAGCCGACCAGCCGCAGGAGCTCGCTCAGGTACGCCGGCGCCCCGTGCAGGTGTCCACCGAGCGTCCCGGTGACTGCCAGCAGGACCGCGCCGAGCGTCCCGACGATGGCCATGACCAGCCGATGCGTGCGTCCCTGCCACACGTCTTCCCCGGCGCGCCACCGCAGGTACAGCACCGCGCTCCAGCAGCTCAGCGTCAACGTGGCGCCGAGCATGTGGTTGCGCCCGAGCGGCGTCTTCTGCAGCGTTTCCGGGGGCCAGACCAGCTGACCGAACACGTACGCGACGACACCGGTCGCGACACCGATCGCGAGCAGCACCGGCAGCACGCGATCGAGCGCCCGCGCGAGGTCGGCGTCGGAGCAGCTCCGGTACAGCATGATGCCCGATGCCACGATCCAGAGCGCGACCGGGAAGTGCACCATGATCGCGTGATAGGGACCCATGGTCAGCGCTCCTTGCGACCGAACAGCATGCGGACCGAGACGACGAAGCTGACGATCAGCAGCACGCCCGCCACGAGCGTGAGCCACCACTGCCGGCGGATCTCGCGATCGAACTCCATCTCGATGCCGTACTGGGCCAGCTGCGATTCCTTGTGCCGATACTTCACAGGCACGCCCTTGGCGATGTAGCGCGATCCCGCGTGCCGCTTGCTCGTGAGGTGTGGCCAGCTCACCTGGCCCGGATAGAACAACGTGACCTCGCGCACCTCCGCCCGGCGCCAGTCCGGTGCGGCGCCCTCGAAGCGATTCGCGACCAGGTCCGCAGTGCGTCCGAGTCCGACTTGCAGCGGCAGCGACACGTAATGCCAGCGACTGGCGCGCCCATCGCGGTGCACCGAGAACGCGACGCTGTAGACGCCCTGGTCGCGCAGGATCTTGTCCTCGAGCGGGTGGCCCGTGTCGAGTTCCCGCACGAGGGTCACGTCCCACTCACCGTCGGCCCAGCGGCCGCGGCCCTGCACGCGAATCTCGGCGCGCGAGTCTGTTGCTTCCCGCAGCACCTGGCCCGGGATCACGTCACCTTCGCGCCACGGGAGTGACGGATCGAAAGGGGCGGCCGATGACTCGGCGAGGAAGTACGTCGTGGGTGCACCAGCGTCCGATCTGCCGGCGCCCGTCGTTCGAAATGCATGGACCGGCACGGCCTTCCCGTCGAACATCCAGCGCGGTCGCTGGTTCTCGAGGTCCCAGTTGCTGAAATACGGTGTCTCGCCCGAATCGAACAACCGGTACCAGGCGACGTTCTGGTCGTCGGCGCGACCGAGCGGGTTCGAGAGGTGCGCGCGCCAGTGCCAGAGGTCGAGGAAGTAGCCGGCGCGGCGCTGCGACTGCAGCGTCGCCTCGTCGACGAGCGAGTACCAGTCCGACGGATCGCGCCGCGTCGCCGGCAGGTACTTGCGACGATGCGCGGCCGACGCGTCGGAGCCGGTGAAGTCGCGCATATTGGCGCCGACGGTGATGTAGCCGCCGTAGCGCTGGAACTCCGGCACGCTGCCGTCGTCGACCATCATCGTCAGCCGGTCTTCGGCGGGTCGGGCCGGCTCTGACCCGATCGGCGTGCGCAGGTCGCGTTGCCACTTGCCGCCGGAGTAGCGCCGCAGGTCCGTCACGACATGGGGTTCGCGCGCGGGCCAGCGGTAGCGGAAGAACACCTGCCGATCGTTGTAGGCGACCTGCAACCGCAGCGGCAACGTCAGATCGTCGGGAATCCAGATGTTGCGCGCCGGGTCGTTGCGCACGACGCTCGTGCTGTGCGTGACCAGCACCAGCAGGGTCGTCGCCAGGAAGGTCCCGGTCACCAGGCCTAGTGCCGTCGAGCGACGAAGCATGTCGTGTCTACCTGCGGCCCAACCGCGAAGCAATGTGCTGCTGTTGCTGCTGCGATCAGACTATGAGTGCGGCGCCATGAACACCTTGACGCAGGTCAAGCGGAACGCGGTCCTTCCGGGCAACGGCCGTCGCGCGGTGCGCTGACGCCGGTCCAGCGTGCGGGGCGGCCAGGTGGCGGACGACGGTAAGCTTGGCGGCGTCAGCCGGCGGGAGTTTCGACTGAGACATCCTCAGGCGCGATCAACGGCGCGTCGGCCGGTGGCGTCACCTCGACGAGCCGCTTCAGTTGCGCGAGCCCCCGCTCGTAATCCGGCCCCACCATGCGGTCGAGGAACGGTGCGAAGTAACGGCCGACGAAGTCGTCGCTGAAGTCGCTGTCCATCGACCAGACGATGCGCGTGCCGCTGCCGGCGGGCAGCAGCGTCATTGTCGAGATCGGCTTGCCTTTCTGGCCGAAATCGAGCCGGATCGAAACGCTGCGATCGGGCTCGACGGCAATGATCTCCTGGCTGCCCGAGCCGACGTCGGGGCGGTCGCTGCGCCACTGCATCCGCGCGCCGACGCCCGATTCCGGCCCGCTGTACGTGTACCGGGTCTGGGGGTCGAGGCTGGCCCACGGCGACCACTCGTTGAAGCGCCTGAACCCGTTGACGACGTCGAAGACCGTCGCGGGGCTCGCCGACGTTTCGATGGAGCGCTCCACGTGCGCGTGCCGGGGCAGGACGAAGCCGAACGCGACGAAAGCGACGACGATGACGACGACGAAGATGAACAGCGCCCTGAGGATCCTCATCGCGTGCGTCCCGGGCGTGGCGTTCGCTCGCTGTCGTGCCGGACCCTCGCCCGGAAGTGGCCGGTCCCTCAGCCAGAGGTCGGCGGCGTGCCCGGGTTCGGGTCTTCCATCGGGTAGGTCTGCGCGGGCTCGTCGGCCGGCACGGGCGGGGCGGGCGTCGCGGGCGCGACCGGCGCTGCGGGCGCGGGGGTCGTGCTTGCCGGCAAGCCGGAGGTCGCCCGCGTGAGCGCTGCGGTGAAGGCCTGTGCCTCCGGCGGCGCGGCGACCTTGCCCTCGAGGATCTGCGAGGCGAGCACGTCCGAGATGCCGTACGCGGTCTCGTTCGCCTTGCGATCGATCGCCAGCACGCTGCCGTCCAGCGCGACACCCGCGAACAGTCCGGAGCTGCGAGAGTACGACAGGACCTGCGCGCTCAGCGACGCGTCCGTGGCGGCGGCCGAGGAGCGGCCGAGCGGACCCGCGGCGACGCTGGCATCGGCGCCGAGCGTGACCTTGCCGTCGGAAATGCCTTCGACGCTCTGCCGCGACATCAGCACGAGCACGACGTCCGTCGCCTGCACGCCGAACTGGAGGCCGAAATTGACCCCGCCGAGCGTCACGAACACGGGGCTGCTCCACGATCCGTCGGGATTGCGCACGGCCATCACGCCCTTGCCGGCGCGCCCGCCGAACATCAACGCGGCCTTGACGACTTGCGGCACGACGATCACGCCGTACGCTCGCTCGAGCAACCACGTCGGAATCGTCTGTTCGGTCAGGTCCGAGAACGCCTCGAACACCTTCTGCGACTGCTCGAGCCGCTGGTTGGTCTTGGAATCCGCGAGCGCGGGCGTCGGCGCGACGAGGGTGACGGCCAGCAGCAGCGCGAGGCAGGAGGCAAGGAGTCGTTTCATGGTCTTCGTCATCACCTGCGAGCTTCCGGGTGGTTTCACTTTAGCAGAACGAACGGGGAGGGCCGTTTTTCGCGGGCGAGGTGTCGTCCCGCGTCGCCGACGCGCGGCGACTGCTTCTTTGTCTCGCTCGGTGGGCTTAAGTTCAGCACGGGACGCGACCACGCGCGTGCAGACCGGGAAGCGCCCGACCTTGGAACACGTCTACCACGTGGGCTCGACGCGACCCGCCCCCGCGGTGGCGGGAGCGGGCATCGTGTCAGAAGCGGAAGTTGACCTCGAGCCCGTACGAGTCGCCCGGGGCGTCGTGAATGAACGATGCGCCGAACTCGGGCGCGGGGATGATCTCGGCGAGGTATTCCTCGTCGCCTACGTTGCGACCCCAGGCCGTGACGCCCCAGCGGTCCGTCTGCAGCGTCAGACGCGCGTTGATCACGCCATAGGGGTCGCGCTTCATCTTCGAGAATTCGCCCTGGCCGAAGCCGAAGCCCGTGAACAGGTTCGGCAGCCGCTCGTCCTGCACGGGATGGAACCAGGTCTCACCGACGAACGAGGCGTCGACGCGCGCGACGAGCTCGAGCGCGTCGCCCATCGGGAACGTCGCCTCCGCACCCACGTTGCCGGTGTACTCGGGCGCGTAGGGCACTTCGTTGTCCCTGGTGTACGGGCGACCCCGGTACTCGTCGATGTTGCCGTCGGTGTACGCGTAGCCGGCGAACACCGTGAACATGTCGCTGATCTGCCAGCGTGCGTCGACCTCGGCGCCCTGGATCGTGACCTCGTCGATGTTGGTGACGACGCGCAGCAGTCCGAACGGGCCGGCGAAGAAATTGAAGAACTGCATGTCCTCGACGGTGGTGTGGTACAGCGCGGCGTTGAGGCTCACTGAACGGTCGAGGAAATAGGACTTGAAGCCCAGTTCGGCCGCCTTCGAGACCTCCTTGTCGTACTGGTCGCTCACCTCGCTCAGGTTGGGCGTGCCGTCGTCGAGCGCCAGTGCGCCGTACCAGACGTCGGCCGTCGCCGCGCTGCCCGAGGAATTGAAGCCGCCACTGCGGAAGCCGTAGCCGTAGGAGGCGAACAGCGCGAAGCCGTCCGTCACGGTCCAGTTCATCGAGACCTTCGGTTGCAGCTGCTCGAACGTCTCGCTGCGGTCGGGGATGCCGGACGTCGCGAGCGCCGGGTTGGTCTGGTACGCCGGGTTGATGTAGTAGGGCAGCGGCACCAGGAAGCCCCAGCCCGCACCAAAGTTCTGCGTCTGGGCGAAACAGCGCTCACCGCCGTCGGCGCAGGTCGGCACGTTGTTGCTGACCTCGCGGTCCTCGCTGTCGTAGCGCAGCGCGAGCGCGAGTTCGAGGTTGTCCACGACGTCGTACGCGACCTGGCCGAACACCGCGTAGACCTTGCTGGCGAAGTCGTCGTCGTAGAGCAGGTCCGTCGGGTTCGGGCCGGTTGCCGGCACGAATCCGGTGGTGCGGAAGCCTTGCTGCTGGTCCGAGCCCTGCGAGACGACGACGTGCCGGTCGATGTCCGCGAAATACACGCCGCCGACCCAGCGCAGTCGCTGGTCGCCCGGCGAGGTCAGCCGGACCTCGAGGCTGAGGTCCTCCTGGTCGCGCTGCTGGTACTGGTAGCCGCCGCAGGTCGAGGGACCGTAGGGCGGCAGGAACCCGGCGGCGCCGCCGCCTTCGGGCGTGAACCAGAGCGACGACGGCACGCCGAAGAACGGCGGTTCATAACCCGGGTCGGCCAGGTTCGCGTCGTTGGTGGCGCGGCAGGTGTCGTCGAACGCGTACAGGAAGAACGCGTCGCTCGCGCCGTCCGTCAGGAAGTAATTGGTCTGGTCGTTCCAGGCGACGTAGCTCGTCAGCGTCGCGAACCCCACGTCCCAGTCGCCCTTGAGCGACACGTTGACGTTCTCCTGCTCGTTCTCGGGGTTGATGTTGTTGATGTAGCGGAAGTTGTGGCGGTTGGGGTTTTCGTAGAGCGCCGGAATGCCGAGAAACGCGGCCGCGTCGGGCAGGGCCACCGACCCGTTGAAGTTGATCGCGCCCGACTCGAGCTCCGAGTACTTCACCTTGAAGTCCATGTCGCCGCCGGCGAGCTCGAACAGCAGCCGGCCCGAGAAGCCCGTCTCCTCGAACTTGTCGACGCAGTCGTCGCAGTCGTTCTTGAGGTTTTCCCACTGGCCGTCGGTGTGGCGCGTGTAGGCCGCGACCGAGCCACGCAGCGTCTCGCCGAGCGGACCGCCAAAGTACACGCTGCCCTTGTACGAGTTGTCCGAGCCGTACCCCGCCGCCACCTCCGAGGTCCACTCGTCGGTCGGCCTGCGCGTGGTCAGGATCAGCGCGCCGGCGACGGCGTTGCGACCGTAGAGCGCGCCCTGTGGGCCCTTGAGGACTTCGATCTGCGTGACGCCCGCGAGCTCCTGGTTGAGCGCGTTCGGGTTGGTCTGCAGCACCCCGTCGATCACGAGCGCGAAATTGGTTTCGGCGTCGCGGCCGGTGTTGATGCCGCGGATGTTGACCTGGAGGTCGCCGGCCTCGGCGGTCTGCACCTGCGACACGCCGGGGGTCAGCGCGATGAAGTCGGTGGGGCGCTCGATGCCCGCACTCCGGATTTCGCTCGCCGTGAAGGCGGTGATCGACACCGGCACGTCCTCGATGCGTTCCTCGCGCTGGCGCGCTGTGACGATGATCTCCTCGAGCTGGCCGGACGGTGCCTGCGCCTGCAGCGCGGGTGGCACGACGAGCAGCGAGGTGCCGTGCGCGGCGGCCAGGGCGAACAATCGGGACTTGCCAATCTTCATGTATCCCCCTTGCGTGTCCGTGGGTTCCGGGCGCGTCCGCGACGGAGAGGCGCGACGGCCAATAAAGTCTCAAAGTTCTATGTTTAATACAACTGCCCGGGCGTGTTGTCGCAGCGCAACATGACGGTGCGCCGACGTTTGATAGCATTCGCCTCCACGCTCGTCTTCGATCGATCCACGTCCCGCCGCGGCACACCCAAGAAGCCCGACACCGTTTTCCGCGGCCATGCCACGCAAGGACATTTCGTTTCCTGCGAAGGACCTCTCGCTCCGCGACGACGTCCACACGCTCGGCGCGCTCGTGGGCGAGATGTTGCGCGATCAGGGCGGCGAGCTGCTGTTCCAGGAAGTCGAGGGCGACCGCCAGCGCGCGATCCGCCGTCGCGACGACGACTGCGAGGCCAGCATCGAGCTCGTGGTCCGTTCCGAGGCGCGCAATCCAGCCCAGGCGGCCGACCTGATCCGGGCGTTCGCGACCTGGTTCCAGATGGTCAACATGGCGGAGAAGGTGCACCGCGTGCGCCGCCGCCGCGACTACCTCAACGACAGCAGCAGGCCGCAGCCGGGCGGCCTCACGGAATGCTTCCAGCGGCTCAAGACGCTCGGCTACACGCTCGAGCGGACGGTCGCGCTGCTCGGTCGCCTGAGCATCGAGCCCGTGTTCACCGCGCATCCGACCGAGTCGACGCGGCGCACGCTGTTGCGCCAGCAGCAGCGCATTGCGAGCCTGCTCGTGAGCCGGCTCGACCCGTCGCTCACGCCCGCCGACCGGCGCATGACGCTCGAGCGCGTGCGCACCGAGCTCACGACCAGCTGGCAGACGGCGGACAACTCGCGCGAACGGCTCACCGTCGCCGACGAGCGCGAGCACGTGCTGTTCTTCCTGGTCGAGGTGATCTACGAGATCATCCCGCTCTTCTACGAGGCGATCGAGGAATCGCTGTCGATCGTGTACGGGCCGGACGCGCACCAGGTCTGGGTGCCGGAAATCCTGCGTTTCGGCTCGTGGGTCGGCGGCGACATGGATGGCCAGCCGGACGTGCACGCGAAAACGATTCGCGAGAGCGTCGCGCGTCACCACGCCCTGATCGTGAACCGCTACTTCCTCGAGGCGCAGGGGCTGGCCGAGAAGCTCAGCCAGAGCGAGCGCCGCACGCCCGACATTCCGCAGGCGATCCACGACCGGATCGAGCACTACAAGTCGGTCGTGCCGTCGGCGCGCGCCAGTACGCCGTCGGGCCACGATGAAATGCCGTACCGCGTGCTGCTCAACCAGGTCGCCGAGCGCCTGCGGGCCACCTACGACCACCGCTCGGGCCAGTACGAACGCGTGGAGCAGCTGATCGACGACCTCAGCCTGGTCGCGCGCAGCCTCGAGGCCAACCGCGGGCGCTGGGCCGGGCTGTTCATGGTGCGGCGCTTCCTGCGACGCGTGCGCACGTTCGGCTTCCACCTCGCGACGCTCGACGTACGCCAGAACGCCGAAGTGCACCGCTCGATCGTCGGTCGCGCGCTCGGCGAGAAAGACTGGGAGGCCCGCGGTCCCGTCGCACGCACGGAGCGCCTGCGCGAGGCGCTCGCCAAGGACGAATCGCCCCCGGACACGCTCGAAGCGGCCGGCAAGCGGGCGCTCTGGGTGTTCGAGGCGATCGAGTACTGCCGACACCGCTATGGGCGCAACGCGGTCGGGTCGTACGTCGTCAGCATGGCGCGGGAGGTCGACGACATCCTGACGGTGCTGTTGCTGGCGCGCTGGGCCGGCTTCGCCGAGACGCAGACCGACACGCTGCCGCTCGACGTCGCGCCGCTGTTCGAGTCCATGGAATCGCTCGAGGCCGCGGGGGACATCCTCGGCCGGCTGCTGGCCGACCCGATCTATCGCGCCCACCTGCAGGGCCGCGGCAACCTGCAGACCGTGATGATCGGCTATTCCGACAGCGGCAAGGCGGCGGGGGTCGTCGGCTCACGCTGGGCGCTGCGCAAGGCGCAGCTCGCGATGCTGGCGGCCTGCGAGCACGCGGGCGTCGACTTGCTGGTGTTCCACGGGCGCGGCGGTTCGGTCAGCCGCGGCGGCAGTCGCACCGAGGCTGTCGTGGGCGGACTGCCGACGGCGGTGGGCAGCGGCCGGATGCGCATCACGGAGCAGGGCGAGACCATCAACGATCGCTACGGCCTGCAGCCGATCGCGCTGCGGACGTTCGAGCAGGGGCTCAACTCGCTCGCGCTGGCGGTCGCGGGCGACCGCAAGGAGACCGTGCACGAGGGCTGGAACGAAGCGATGGAGGTGTGCGCCCAAGCGAGCACCCGACGGTATCGCGCGTTCGTGCACGACGATCCGCGCTTCTTCGAGTTCTTCCAGTGCGTGACCCCGGTCGACGTGATCGAACGCATGCAGATCGGCTCGCGACCGCTCGTCCGCGGCGGCGGCGGCGGCGTGGACGCCATCCGGGCGGTGCCCTGGCATTTCGCATGGTCGCAGAGCCGGCACATGTTGCCGGGCTGGTTCGGCGCCGGCACCGGCCTCGCGGCCATGATCGAGCGATTCGGCCGGGCGCTGGCCGACGAGATGTACCAGCGCTGGCCGTTCTTCGCGGGGCTCGTCGACGACGTGGAAATGCGCCTGGCCCGGGCCGACATGGGCATCGCGGGGCACTACGAGCGACTGTACGAAGGCGACGTAGAGCGCTATTCCAGCCAGATCCGCCAGGAGTACGAGCTCACGCGTGAACTCGTGCTCCAGCTCAAGGGCTGTGCGCGGCTGCTCGATTCGGAGCCGACGCTGCAGCGCTCGATCTGGTTGCGCAACCCCTACGTCGATCCGATCCACCTGCTGCAGATCCAGTTGCTGCGGCGCTGGCGCGGCGCCGGCTCGCCGGGCGACAAGGGCCGCGCCGCCGACGATCCGGATCGCTGCCTGCTGCAGGCGCTGGTCGCGTCCGTGAACGGCATCGCGCAGGGCCTGCAGGGCACGGGCTGAACGTCTTCGCGCGCGCCACGGAGCGCGTTGCGCGACGGCGCCGTCCCTGCACCGTGTATCTCCGTGTTGACGCGATACGACGCGTGGTCTAGCGTCAATCGGGACGACCGATCGCGCGGCGCCGTCACGACGACCGCCGCAATGCCGGAAACGGCAACGCATCAAGCTAACCAAGTCGAGGGAGACTGACTCAATGGCAGCGAAAAAGAAGGCGCGGCGCCCGGCACGGCGCAGCAAGACGGCTTCCAAGGCAAAGAGCATCCGCAGGCGCCGCGTCGTCGCGAAGTCGCGAAGTCGCGTCACGGCGAGGAAGGCGAAGGCGCCGGCCCGCGCCGCCACGAGGCGCAAGGTGAAAAAGGTCGCGAAACCCCGCAAGAAGGCCGTCGGTCGTGTCGCAGCCGTACGCGCGGCGGCCAGGAAGGCCCCGGCTCGTGCGCGCGCCGCGGTGAAGCGCGCGGTGCGCAAGCTGCCGCCGAAGGCGCAGAAGGCCGTGCAGAAGGCCGAGAAGCAAGCCGAGAAGGCTATGCAGAAGGCCGAAAAGGCCCTCGTCGTCGCGAAGAAGAAAGCGACGAAGACAGCGGGGCAGGCCGCCGCGCTGGCCGTGGCAGCCCAGGAATCGGTCGAGAAGCAGGCCGGGGCGGTCGTCGACCAGGCGAAGGAATTTGCCGGCAAGGTCTCGGAGACCGTACAGAACGCCGTCGGCAGCTTGATGCCGGGCGACCAGCGCTAGAGCGCAGCTGAACCAGCGTCCTCTCCCGCGCGAATCGGGAGAGGACGCTCCTGGAATACGCTCCCTACAGGGCGAGCGCGCGCCGCGACGGCAGCGCGGCGAGGTACGGCGGGTAAGACTCCCACACGACGCAGGCCTCGCCCGGGATCGCCGGGTACGCCGGGTCCCAGGGGAGGACCACTTCCACGTCGCCACGGCCACGCACGATCTTGGGCAGGATCGGCGGCACGGCGCGGGTGCGCTCGGCCTCCAGCATGCCGTCCAGGCCGCCGTGCCGGCCATGGCTCACCCAGAGGTCCTCGAGCGTCGCGATCGTCGGGGGCGCCATCTTCATCTCGCCACTGCGGAGGTTGGTGCGGACGTCGTGCTCGCCGAGCCACGCGTGGTGGGTCGATTCGGAGCGGTCGACGCTCGCCTCCTGTCCTTCGGGCACGCGCACGGCGAAGAACCGCGTATCGAACCGGCGCCGTTCGACCGACGGCGTGATCCAGTGCGACCAGTAGACGAGGCGTTCCACCTCGAGCAGCAGGTCCTCGTCCTGCAGCAGGTTCACGAACGCGTCGGCGGTTCCACCGGTCTCGCGGAAGGCCGCGATGCGGGCGAGCTCCACGGTGTCGAACGGCGACGGTGAGGATCGGCGCCGGGCGAGCAGCACGCCGGATTCCTCGAACGTCTCGCGGCACGCCGCCACGTGCAGGCCGAGTGCGGTCTCGGCCGACACAGGGGCGCCTCCCGTGTCGAGCATGCGGTGCCGCGCCGATTCGACGGCCGCCAGTGCCGCTCGACTCGAGACGCCGGGTGCGCTGTCCGCGGCCTCCATGCGTCCACCGGGGAACACCCACAGGCCGCCCATGAACGAAAGTCCGGCCGCACGCTTGGTCATCAGCACTTCCAGCGCGCCTGCACTCGACTCACGCAACAGCAGCACGGTCGCGGCCGGCGCGATGTCCGCCGCGGATGGCGGTGTCGCCGAGTAGGCCGCCGGCCCGGTCGGCGACGACGACGACAACGGCATCAGACGAGCTTCACGAGCTGCTTGCCGAAGTTCTTGCCA
Organism: Steroidobacteraceae bacterium; assembly: GCA_036377475.1. Lineage (GTDB taxonomy): Bacteria > Pseudomonadota > Gammaproteobacteria > Steroidobacterales > Steroidobacteraceae > RPQJ01. The sequence continues at coordinate 13,684 of DASUYI010000231.1, forward strand.
TGCAGCATGCCGATGAACGCTTCGGGCGCGGCGGCGAGCCCGTCGGCGATCGACTCGCGGTACTTGATGCGGCCGGTCGCGACGCCCTGTCCGAGTTCAGCCAGCGCCGCCGGCCAATGTTCCATGTGCTCGGCGACGATGAAGCCCTGCAGCTTCAGCCGGTTGACGAGCAGCGCACGCACGTTCTGGAGCGCGATGTCGCCACCTTCGTAGCCGGCGATCAGTCCGCACAGCGCGACGCGACCGAATGCGTTCATGCGCGCGAGCGCCGCGTCGAAGCCGACGCCGCCGACGTTCTCGAACACGCAGTCGATGCCGTCCGGGGCGGCGTCCTTGAGCGCCTTGCCCATCGACTTGAGGTCGGTGTGCTGGCGGTGGTCGATGCAGGCGTCGAAGCCGAGCTCGTCCCG
>DASUYI010000232.1:0-2369 GCA_036377475.1 Steroidobacteraceae bacterium
CCGCAGCACGAGGTTCTCGAGCGTCGCAGGCGCGAGCGCGACGTCGCTGCCTGCCCGGATCACGGCGACCAGCAGCACGATGCGGTCGTCCGGCACGCCGGTGAGATCGAGGTCGAAGCTGGCGATGCCGGGGTGCAGCGCGTCCAGCGTCTGTCCGGTGAGCGTCTGCCGATTCCCAACCAGGCTCCAGCCGCTGCCCAAGGTCGCGCCGGTGGTGCCACCGGCCGAGTTGAGCACCTGATTGATGGCGGCCGTCCACGGCACGTCGTCGGCGGGCCAGGTGTCGACGTCGTCGTAGCGTGCCTTTGGCGGCGTCTGCGGGTCCACCCATTTGAGCAATGCCACGCGTACCTCGGCGCCGCCCAGGGGCGCGAGCCCGCGATGCTGCACGAGCACGTCGACCTTGCTCGGGCCGGGCGGCAGGTCGCAGGACGCAGTGGTGCGCGCGCGTTCCGGGAAATCAGCTGTGAACTCCAGCAGGTCGGCGCTCGACGGTCGCACACCGCCCCAGGCTTCGGCGATGGCCCAGGGCATCTGCATGCTCTGTTCCCAGAACGCCTGGTCGAGCCGCACCGTGCCCGGCGCCACCGTCGGCGCGCCATGGCTGCGCATCACCTCGTTGAAGCCTTCGTCCCACTGGCCGGTCGGGCGCACGCGCGGATCGCCGGTGCGCGCACGCAGCGCGCTCTGGAAACGGCGCAGCAGTTCTGTTTCGACCAGGGGCGAGCCTTGCGTCCAGGGCAGCGTGGCCGGCGTCGGCGCGGCGAGAGCGGCTCGGCGCGGGCGCAAGTCGGGGCTGGCGTGCCACGAACGCTGCGTAGTGCCGTCACGACCCAGCGTCGAAGCAACGGCACGGTAGCGCAGATCGTCGTCGTGCGCGCGGACATAGGCGAGGTCGGCGACGTCCGCCACGTCGAGGCGCAGCTCCCAGACGCCACTCGCGGCGAGACCGGCACGCAGCAGACGCAAGCCATCGTTGCTGTAGAAGGCGAGGTCTTGCACCGCCGCCTCGGGCAGGCCGTTGACGCGCGCACTCCAGGTCCATTTCGGCGCGGCCGGGTCGGCGAGGTTGCGCACGCCCTTCCAGACGCCGATCGTCGTGCCGACGTAGACCTCGTCGGGGAAGGCAGGGTCGCATGCCACCGCTGTCACCGGCGCCGGCACGCCCTGGCGTCGCAGCCCGGTGGCGAACCAGCGTTCGGTGCCGTCGAACCACCAGAGCGTGTCGACCTCCTCGTTGCCCGGCTTGCCGGTCGTGCCCAAATAGAGCGCGCCGCGCGTACCACGCACCGCCGGCGGTTCGCCCGGCGACGGCGGTGGCCCGAGGTTGACGGCAATGTCGGTCCAATGCGCGGCGTCGCGAATCGGGCCATTGGCCTTGGTCTCGTCCTTCTTCGGCTTGACGGTGCGTTCGAGAATCGTCTCGGCGCTCCAGCTGCCGGGGCCGGTCGCGGCATCGCTGCCCGCCGTGCGCGCATAGCGCCGCAAGCGGCCCTCGCCGAGCACCCACGCGACCTCCGTGCCCTGCCAGCGGCAGACGAGGATCCTGCGGCCGAAGCCGTCGTGGTCGAGATTGCCGGCCGGCGGCGCGGCGGCGCCGGGCAACGTGACCCAGGTGCTGCCGAAGTCTTCCGTGTACCAGAGACGCGAGGTGCCGACGATCGCCTGCGTGATCGTTTGCCGGTCCGCCTGGGCGCCCGGCCGGTGCTTCGTCACCAGCGCAGGCATCGAATGGTCGGCGCAACGCGCCTCGTCGTCCTCACCCACCGGAAGGCGCAGCGAGAACACGGCGTCCGACGAGCGCCAGCGGCCACGCTCGATGTGTTGCAGGTAGCGCGTGGGTTGCGTGGGATCGAAGGCGATACCGCCGCCGCGGCCCCCGCCTTCGCGCTGCCACGTCGGGCCCGTGCGGCGCGTCAGTGCTCCGTGCTGCTGTGCGCCAGCGACGACATGGCCTTCGCACAGCGGGTGGCAGGCGATGTAGTTGCTCTCGACTACCGGCAGGCCGCTGTTCACCGGCACGAAGCCGTCCGGGTCGTCCGGGCGATCGGAGCGGTAGACACCACCGTCGCAGGCCACCCAGAGCCGATTGCCGTCGTTGCTGTAAACGATGTCGTGCACGTCGGCATGCACGCCCGCGCCGATCATGGCCGGCAGGAACGGCTGACCGACTGCGAGCATGCCCATGCCGTCCACACCGACGTCGGCGGCCAGTAACGCCGCATCGTCGGAACGTCCCCGGTAGGCATGTCGCGATCCACCGAGGACCACGTGCTGGTGCTGCAGCGGATGCACCGCGAACGCGATCGAACGGTAGCCCGACGGGCCGAGCACGTCGGGCACGTTGATCACCGGGCGTACGACCGGGT
>DASUYI010000233.1:0-4663 GCA_036377475.1 Steroidobacteraceae bacterium
GGCGAACTCTACGCGCGGTGTCCCTCGCTGTCATGACCGCAATGCAACTGAATCCTTAGTTTTGCGGCTCCGAGAATCCTGGGTAATCAGGGCCCGGTCCAACGGGTCCTCGAGAGGGCTCAGGATCGCGGGCGTGCCTGGGCAAAATCTCCTGGCGCGATCCCTGACGGTCAGTTCGGTAGAATCCGCTGGTTTCCACGCTCCTGGACCGTTCGATGCCACTTTCCGTCGTCATCCTGGCCGCCGGCCAGGGCAAGCGCATGAAGTCGGACCTGCCCAAGGTCCTGCAGCCGCTCGCGGGCCGGCCGCTGCTCGAGCACGTGATCGACACGGCGCGAGAGCTCGACGCGACCGACGTTCACGTCGTCTACGGGCACGGCGGGGCGCGGGTTCGCGAATTGCTCGCCCGCGCGCACGTGACCTGGGCGCTGCAGGCCGAGCAGCATGGCACGGGTCACGCAGTGCAGCAGGCGATGCCGGGCGTGCCGGACGACCATCTCGTGCTCGTGCTCTACGGCGACGTCCCGCTGGTGCAGCCGTCGACGCTCCGGCGATTGCTCGACGCCGCGGCGGGGGGCGAGGCACTCGCACTCCTGAGCGTGCGCATGCGCGATCCGACGGGGTATGGCCGGATCGTGCGAGACCGCGCCGGCAACGTCGCGCGCATCGTCGAGCACAAGGACGCGAACCAGAAAGAACGCGCAATCGACGAGGTCAACACGGGGCTGCTGGCGACCTCGGCGCGCCGGTTGCGCGAATGGCTCGGCCAGCTGCGCAACGACAACGCGCAAGGGGAGTATTACCTGACGGACGTCGTCGTGATGGCGGCACGCGCGGGACTCAAGGTCATCGCAATCCTCGCCGAGCGCGAGGACGAGGTGCTCGGCGTCAACGACAAGGTGCAGCTCGCCGAGGTCGAGGCCGTGTACCGGCGCCGCCGTGCCCGTGAGCTGATGCTGCAGGGCGTGACGCTCGTCGATCCCGACCGGTTCGATGTGCGCGGCGCGGTCCAGGTCGGGCGCGACGTGTACATCGACGTCAACGTGGTGCTCGAGGGGACCGTGCGCATCGGTGACCGCGTACGGATCGGCCCGAACGTCGTCGTGCGCAACTGCGAAATCGGCGACGACGTCGAGATCCTGCCGAACTGCGTGTTCGACGGCGCGAAAATCGGGTCGCGCGCGATCGTCGGTCCATTCGCACGCCTGCGGCCCGACGCCGTGCTCGGCGACGAGGTGCACGTCGGCAACTTCGTCGAGGTCAAGAAGGCGGAGCTCAAGCGCGGCGCGAAGGCGAACCACCTCACGTACCTCGGTGACGCCACGGTCGGTGCGCGCGTGAACGTCGGGGCGGGCACGATCACCTGCAATTACGACGGCGCCAACAAGTGGCACACCGAGATCGGCGACGGCGCGTTCATCGGCTCCGGCACGATGCTCGTCGCGCCGGTGACCGTCGGTGCGGACGCGACGATCGGCGCCGGCTCCACGATCACGCGTGACGCTCCCGACGGCAAGCTGACGCTGGAGCGCAGCAAGCAGACGACCGTCGACGGCTGGCAGCGGCCCGTGAAAAAGCAACCCGGGGCCTGACGATGCGGCAGGCATGGCCCACCGCGACCGACGGCACGGCACATCGTGCGATGTCTGCCGAGGGCTGCTGGCTGCACGTCGTCGAGCCGACCGAGCAGGACCTCGAGGCCGTCCGCGAACTCGGCGTGCCGGCGTCGCTGCTGGACCAGGTTCACGACGTCGACGAGCGCCCGCGCGTCGAGGTCGCGGGCGAATGCGTACTGGTCGTCCTGCAGTACCCGGCGCCTGTGGGCCGGACGGACGGGCCGCCGTGGCGGACGCTGCCGCTCAACGTATTGCTGACGCCACGAGGCGTCGCCACGGTTTCGCTCGAAGCGCCACCGTTTCTCGCGCCGATCGTGGACGGCCGTGACCCGCCACCGGACACCGCGCGTCCGGTTGAACTGGTGCTGCAGTTGTGCTGGAAAATCGCCGACGCCTATCTGGCGGCGCTGCGCGACATCAACACGCGGGTGGACGAGCTCGAGGGACAGCTGCGCCGGGCGCTGCGCAACGAAGCCGTGCTCGGGCTGCTGCAGCACCAGAAGAGCCTGACGTACTTCGCCACCGGCATGAAATCGAACGAGCTGATGCTGGAGCGGTTCGAGAGCACGACCCAGGCGCAGCTCGATGCCGCGGGCAACGAACTGCTCGCCGAGGTCCGGATCGAGATGCGCCAGGCGATCGAAATGGTCGACATCGCCTACAGCGTGCTGAGCGACATGATGGATGCATTCGCATCGATCGTGTCGAACAACCTGAACTCGGTCATGAAGATGCTCACGTCGGTGACCATCCTGCTGGCCGTGCCCACCCTGGTCGCGAGCATCTACGGCATGAACGTGGCCCTGCCCGGGGAACACAGCAGCGGCACGTTCGTCGGGATCCTGGTCGGCTGCGTCGTGCTGTGTGCCGCCCTGTGGCTGTTGTTCCGCCGTCGCAACTGGCTCTGAACCGGACTGCCTGCCCCGAGCGAGGAATCACGGTGCGAAACCCGCTCCGCGCCTTACAATTGACGCCATTCCGGGGATGGCCAGGCACGGCAGCCGATCCAGGCTTGCGTAACAGCCTGATTCATAAAGGGAAGTCTGCCGGCGCCACGAACCCCTGCCGATCACGAGAAGGATGGTTGCAGCATGTGCGGAATCGTAGGTGCCGTTGCGCAGCGTGACGTCGTCCCGATCCTGATCGAGGGCCTGCGCCGGCTCGAGTACCGCGGCTACGACTCCGCGGGCGTTGCCGTCCTGAACGGCACGGGCACGATCAAGCGGCTGCGCACCGTCGGCAAGGTGCGCATGCTGCAGGACGCGATCGACGCGGACCCTACGCACGGGCCCCTGGGCATCGCACATACGCGCTGGGCGACGCACGGCGTCCCGAGCGAGCGCAACGCCCACCCGCACATCTCGCGCGACGGCATCGCGATCGTCCACAACGGCATCATCGAGAACCACGACGAGCTGCGCGCGGACCTGCGCAAGGCCGGCTACGAGTTCGCCTCGGAGACCGACACCGAAGTCATCGCTCATCGCATCCATTACCACCTGCAGAAGACGCGCGACCTGTTCAAGGCCGTGCGCGCGACCGTCGCCGAGCTCGAAGGGGCGTACGCGCTCGCCGTCATGTCGCAGGACGACCCGGACCGCATCGTGCTCGCACGCGAAGGCTGTCCCGTGGTCGTGGGCGTGGGCGTGGGCGAGAACTTCGTCGCCTCCGACGTGGCGGCGCTGCTGCCCGTGACGCGCAAGTTCGCAATCCTCGAGGAGGGCGACGTCGCCGAGGTCCGGCGCGAAAGCTTCCGGATCCTCGATCACGACGGCAACACGGTGCAGCGCAAGGTCTACGAAAGCGAACTGTCCGCGGATGCGGCGGAAAAGGGCACCTACGCGCACTACATGCTCAAGGAAATCCACGAGCAGCCGCGCGCCGTGGCGCAGACGCTCGAGGAGCGTGTCACGGGCGGCAAGCTGCTCGAGGCCGCGTTCGGCCCGGCCGCGCAGGCCGTGTTCGCGAGGACCGAGGCGGTGCGCATCGTGGCCTGCGGCACGAGCTTCCACGCCGGCCTGGTCGCGAAGTATTTCATCGAACAGATCTGCCGACTGCCGTGCTGGGTCGAGATCGCCAGCGAGTACCGCTACCGCAACCCGGTCGTGCCGAAAAACACGCTGTTCGTAAGTGTGTCGCAGTCGGGGGAGACGGCGGACACGCTCGCGGCGCTGCGCCTCGCCAAGCAGGGCGGGTACCTGTCACAGCTCGCGATCTGCAACGTGCCCGAGAGCTCGCTGGTGCGCGAGTCGGAACTCGTGATGCTGACGCGCGCGGGCCCCGAGATCGGCGTCGCCTCGACCAAGGCGTTCACGACCCAGCTCGCGGCGCTCAACATGCTGGTGATCGCGCTCGCCAAGTTCCACGGCACCGACGCCGAACGCGAGCGCGGGCTCGTGCAGAAGCTCCTCGGCATTCCGTCGCTGATCGAGGCGACATTGAAGCTTGATCCGGTCATCAAGCAACTCGCGACGCGCTTCGTCGACAAGCAGCACGCGCTGTTCCTCGGTCGCGGCGCGATGCACGCGATCGCGATGGAAGGCGCGCTCAAGCTCAAGGAGATCTCGTACATCCACGCCGAGGCTTACGCGGCGGGCGAGCTCAAGCACGGACCGCTCGCGCTGGTCGACAAGGACATGCCCGTCGTCACCGTGGCGCCGAACAACGACCTGCTCGAGAAGCTCAAGAGCAACCTGCAGGAAGTGCGCGCACGCGGCGGCGAGCTGATCGTCTTCGCCGACCCGGAATCGGGGATGAAGGATTCCGACGGCGTGACCGTGATCGAAATGCCGCGGCACGTGAGCTATTTCCAGGCGCCGGCCGTGTACACGATCCCGATGCAGCTGCTCGCGTATCACGTGGCCATCCTGAAAGGCACGGACGTCGACCAGCCGAGGAACCTCGCGAAGAGCGTGACGGTGGAGTAGGCGGTCTACAGGGATCGCCAATGCCGCGCGCCCCGATCCGGCAGGACTACCCCGCGCCAGTGTGATACCGCAGCAGCGTGCACATCAGCCCTGCCGCGACGTTTCGGCTGATAGTTCAGT
>DASUYI010000234.1:0-2091 GCA_036377475.1 Steroidobacteraceae bacterium
ACGCGAGGCAACGTCGCGAGCGCGAGCGCGGCGCGGACGGCGCGTTCGTCCTCGTTGCCCGTCATCGCCTCCAGGCCGAACACCGCGATCGCGTCTTCGGCCCCCGCCGTGTCGAGCCGGCCCCCGAATCGCTGGACGACCGTCTCGACCTGCCGCGCAAATGCAAGCGCCCGCGACCGCACCTGTTCGACGTCGTAATCGGCATCGTCGGTGGCCTGCCGCACGCAGAGCACGACGGCGTCGCGCAACAGCGGCGGGGTCGCGCTCACCCGTTCGACCGGCTCCGCGACGACGGTGCCGTCCGACTCGTCCGCCGGTGCCGACGGATCGGCCGAGCGTCGTCGTCGCATGATCTCGCGGTGGATCGCATCGGTCGCGGGCTCGGTCGACACGTCGAGCTCGCGCCGCAACACGTCCCGGCACGTGCGGTACTGACGCAAGGCGTCGGTCCAGCGTCCTTCCCTCGCCAGCACGTCCATCAAGGCGCGGTGTGCCCGCTCGTTGACCGGTTCCAGCGTGAGCAGACGCTCGAGCGCGATCCGCTGTCCCTCGAGATCGCCGGTTGCGCCGCACCGCGCCGCCACGTGCTCCAGCGCCTCGATGCACTGACGCCGGAACACGCGGCGCTGCTGCTCGAGCCATTGGTCGAACGCGATCGACTTCGCTTCCAGCCCGGCGAGCAACTCCTCGACCGGCACGTCGGCGGCGGACGCGTCGAACGAGCCCGCGCGCAACCCGGCGCGAAAGCCTGCGAGGTCGGTCTCGACTTTCGAGCCGTCGAGCCAGACCGCCCCCGCGTCGGACCTGAGCGAATCGACATGTTCGTCGGGGAGCACCTTGCGCAGCGCCGCGAGCGCCTGGCGCAGGCTGGCCCGGGCCAGTTCCGGGTCGGAGTCCTCCCAGAGCAGCGACGCCAGCAGATCGCGGCTCAGCGGGGTGCCGGGTTCGAGCGCCAGGCAGCCCAGCAGGGCCTGCGCCTTGCGCGAGGTGATCCGGAGCGCGCGTCCGTCGCCCGCCGCGACGCGCAACCCTCCAACCACGCTGATCGACAGTCCGGTCACGGTCTCTCCCTGACGGGCGCTTCCAGCGCACCCGCCGATTTTCACGTTTTTTTCACGCCTGTCGAGACGGGGCGTTCACGCGGCCTCCCTAGAGTGCGCTCCCAGAGACGGCGGACCACCACCGCCGTTCGACCCACCACGACGACAGGAGGCTGCATCATGCAACTGAAGGACCACCGCGGGCTCGAGGTCTCGACCCGCAACACCCGTTCACTCGACCGCTTCGAAAAGGCCCTCGAGCTGACGACCTCGTACTTCGTCGACCCGCTCGCGGAAATCAACACCGCGATCGCCGACGACCCCGGCTGCGCCATCGCCCACTGCCTGCGCGCGGGGCTCGCGGTCATGTCCTCGGAGCGCGGCGCGCTGCCGCTGATCGAGGAAAGCGTCGCCGTGATCGAGGCCCCCGCCACGGGCGCCAACGATCGCGAGCGTCGCCATGCGGTCGCCGCGCGCACCTGGGCGCAGGGCGACTTCGCCCGTGGCAAGCAGCTCTACGACGCGATCGTCGTCGATTACCCGCGCGACCAGCTTGCCGTGCAGATCGCGCACGTCGGTGATTTCTTCCTCGGCCAGTCCACCATGCTGCGCGACCGCATGGCGCAGGTGCTGCCGCACTGGGACGCGAGCGTGCCCGGCTACGGTTACCTGCTCGGCATGCAGGCGTTTGGGCTGGAGGAGACGGGGCTCTACGAGCGCGCCGAGGACACGGGGCGCCGCGCGCTCGAACTCAATCCGCGCGACCCGTGGGCCGTGCACGCGGTCGCTCACGTCATGGAGATGCAGGGACGGCTCCGCGACGGCATCGACTGGCTGACCTCGCGCCAGGCCGACTGGTCGATAGACAACGGCCTCGCCTACCACAACTGGTGGCACCTCGCGCTGCATCACCTGGACCTCGCCGAGTACGACCGCGTGCTCGAGCTCTACGACACGCGCATCCGGCCGGTGCAGACGCCGGTCGCGCTCGAGATGCTCGACGCGTCGGCGATGCTGTGGCGGCTCACGCTGCGCGGCGTCGACGTCGGCT
>DASUYI010000235.1:0-7931 GCA_036377475.1 Steroidobacteraceae bacterium
CCTCGAACATCCGCCCGTCTTCACGATGGGCATGAACGCCAAGGCGGAACATCTGCTCGCCGTCGGCGACATCCCGGTCGTCGACATCGATCGCGGCGGGCAAGTGACCTACCACGGGCCCGGCCAGCTGGTCGTGTACCCGCTGCTCGACCTCGCGCGCCGCCCGCTCGGCGTGCGCGCGCTGGTCGAAGCCATCGAGCGCGCCGTGATCGACACGCTCGCGCACTGGAACATCGAGGCGCACGGCAAGCGCGAGGCGCCCGGCGTCTACGTGGGCGAGCGCAAGATCGCGAGCATCGGCCTGCGCATCCGTCGCGGCCGCTCCTACCACGGCCTCGCGCTCAACGTCGCGATGGATCTCGAACCGTTCGAGCGGATCAATCCATGCGGCCATGCGGGGCTGCAGATGACGCAGGTGAGCACGCTCGGGGGGCCGACGGACGTGAGGACAGTGGGCGAGGCGCTCGCGCCGCGCCTGCTGCGTGGGCTGGACCTCGACGACGTGACCTCGCGCGATCAGAGCGCGACGAGCACCTGGCTGCAGGACGTGAGCTCGAGGTAGAGCGCGTCGAGTTCGGCCTTGCTGTGCGCGTAGACCGTGCACGTGAGCGACAGGTACTTGCCGTTCGAGCTCGGACGCTCCTCGATCCGGTGCGGCTCGAGCGGCCCGAAGTGCCGCGTGACGATGCCGAGCACGAGGCTGCGGAATTCGTCCGACGCGCGCCCCATGATCTTGACCGGGAAGTCGGTCGGGAACTTGAACAGCGTCTCCTCGCTGCCCGCGGGCCGGGCACCGTCGCCGGCGCGGCCGGTGCTGTCGTCGCTGCTGCTCCGGTCGTCGTTGCCGCTCACGCGTCCTCCAGGGCAGGCCGACCCGCGATCTCGTCGAGGTGGCGCTGCAGTCGCGCGTACATGTTCTGCCAGGCCGGGCCCGGCGCTCCGGAACCGATCGCACGGCCGTCGAGCGAGGTGACGGGCAGCACGCCGCGTCCGGCCGATGCGATCCAGACCTCGTCCGCGCGCGCGAGTTCATCCGCGGACACGTCGCGGACGTCGCACGGCAACCAATGCTGCGCGAGGTCGAGCACGGCGTCGCGCGTGGTGCCCGGCAGGATCGCGTGACTGTTGGGGGGCGTGGCGAGACGCCCCGCGCGCACGACGAAGACAGTGCTCGAAGAGCCTTCCGTGACGCGGCCGTCGCGGACGAGGATCGCCTCGGAGCTGCCACGGTCGTGCGCTTCCTGGCGCAACAACACGTTGGCGAGCAGCGCCACCGACTTGACGTCGCAGCGCGACCAGCGCGTGTCCTCGAGCATCGACGCCGCGAGACCGCGTTGCAGCACGGTGGCGGCGGGCGCAGGGTAGGGGCTCACGTACGCGAAGCCGGTCGGCGCCACGTCGTCCGCCGGAAACAGATGGTTGCGGCCAAACTCGGTGCCGCGCGTCACCTGCATGTAGACGAGCAACTCCGGTTCACCGGCGGCCGCGACGAGCCGGTTCGTGACCTCGACCCAGTCCTCGCGCGCGAGCGGATTGCGCATGCGCAGTTCCGCGAGGCTGCGCTCGAGACGCTCCAGGTGCTGGCGCAGCCTGAACGGCCGGCCGCGGTGCACCGGGACGACTTCGTACACGCCGTCCGCGAACAGGAAACCGCGATCGAGCGGCGACACGCGCGCATCGGCGAGCGGGAGGTACGCGCCATTGAGCCAGCAGGTCGGAAACGGGTCAGCCATGTTGCGCCGGCTCGTCAGTGGAACATCAGGCGCAGGCTGTCCCAGGTGCGCCCGAAGAATCCCGCCTGCACGACGTCCTTCGCCGGATAGAGGTCGTAGGCCGCGACGGGCGCTCCGTCGACGACGATCCTGGTCTTGCCGATGGCCTTGTTCTGCGACAGCGGCGCCTCGAGCGTCTCCGGCAGCTCGAACTCCGCCTTGACGCTGCCGACGCGGCCGCGCTGGCTCGTGACGTAGAGGTCGCGTTTGAGCGCAAGCCCGACTACTTCGTCCTTGCCCTTCCAGACCCGGGCGGTCGTGAGCGGCTGGCCCGCGGCATAGACGCGCTTGGTCTCGAAGAAGTTGAAGCCGTAGTTGAGCAACGCGGCGCTCGCGTCCTCGCGCGCCCGCATCGAGTCGGTGCCGAGCACGACGCTGACCAGGCGCATGCCCTCGCGCTTCGCCGAGGCGATCAGGCAGTAGCCCGCGGTTTCGGTGTGCCCCGTCTTGACGCCATCGACGGTCGGGTCGCGCCACAGCAGGCCGTTGCGGTTCTGCTGCGTGATGCCGTTCCAGCCGAACTCGCGCTGGGCGTAGAGCTTGTAGTACTCCGGGAACTCGTGGATCAGCGCGCTCGCGAGCGTCGCGGCATCGCGCGCGGTCATGTAGTGCTCGGGACCGGGCATGCCGGGGGAATTCGTGAAGTGCGAATTGGTCATGCCGAGCTGCTTCGCGTAGGTGTTCATCATCTGCACGAAGGTTTCTTCGGTGCCGCCGACTTTCTCGGCGAGCGCCACCGTTGCGTCATTGCCCGACTGCACGATCATGCCCTGCAGCAGGTCGTTGACCGAGACCTGCTTGCCGACCTCGACGAACATGCGCGAGCCTTCCTGCTTCCAGGCGCGCTCGCTGATCGTCACCATGTCGCCGGTCTTGATGCGGCCTTCCTTGAGCGCCTTGAAAACGGCATACGCGGTCATGAGCTTGGTGAGGCTCGCCGGCTCCTGGCGCGAATCGGGCTCGAGCGCCGCGAGCACGCGACCGCTGTCGTGGTCGATCACGATGAAGCTGCGCGCCTTGAGTTCCGGCGGCGGCGGGACGGCGGTGGTTGCCGCCGGCACCGCGGCGGGCGCAGCTTCCGCAGCTGTGCCGGTCGCGGCCGTTTCGTCCGTCGTCTGCTCGTCGTCCGAGCCGCAACCCGTGAGGGCGAGGCCAATTCCGGCGGCGAGCGCCAGCGCGAGAAGGGAATGCTTGAGGGTCATGTTCAGCGTCTGGAACCGTTGCGTGTAGTTGAGGGAAATTACGGGGCCGGCGGCGTCGCCGTCGAGGTCGACGGGGCGACCGCCACACCGAGGGCCTGGGCGAGGTCGGCCACCGCGCTCGCGTACAGGTGACTGCGGTTATACCGCGTAATCGCGTGAAAGTTCGCGAAGCCCACGCGGTACTCGTTGCCGAAGCCGACCACGAGGGAGATCACCGTCGCGGGCGTCGCATCGGGCAGCGAGGTGTCGAAACGTATGCCGCGCTTGCGCAGGGAGCCGACGGTCTCCGGCAAGCCGATCTTGCCGAACTCGAGACCCGCGAGGTCGGCGCCGGTCACGTCGGCCGGCAGCATGACGGGCCGGTCGGGTTCCCAGCCGTGGACCTTGAGGTAATTGCCCACGCTCGCGAACACGTCCGCCCAGTCGTTCCAGAGATCGCGCACGCCGTCGCCGTCGCCGTCGACGGCCCACTTGCGGAAGCTCGTCGGCATGAACTGCGGGATGCCCATCGCGCCGGCATACGACCCCAGCGGCACGAGCGGATCGAGCTTTTCCTCGCGCGCCATCAGCAGGAACTGTTCGAGTTCGCCGCGAAAAAACGGCGCGCGCGGCGGATAGTCGAACGCGAGTGTCGCGAGCGCGTCGGCGACGCGGTACCTGCCGACGTTCTCGCCGTAGAACGTCTCGACGCCGATGATGGCGAGCAGGACCTCCGCGGGCACGCCGCTCGACCGCGCCGCCTGCTCGAGTTCGACGCGGCGCTCCGCGTGCACGGCCGCGCCGCGTGCGATGCGCCGGTCGGTCAGGAACTTGGCGCGGTACTCGGTCCAGGTGAGCGCGCGCTCGGCCGGACGTGCAATGGCCTGCAGGATTGCGGGCTTCGATTCGACCTGCGCGAGCGTCGCCGCAAGCGAGCCCGGCTCGAACGCGTGTCGGCTGGCGAGGTCTGCGATGAACGCGGCGACCTCCGCGCGGCCCGGATCGAGGGCCTGCGCCTCGGCGGGGCGCAGTGAACCGGCGGTGAGCGCGGCGACGGCGAGCGAGACAATGCCGAGGCGGGACGGGCGATGCCACGCCCGTCGCAGTGGACGATTCCGTGTCACGTGGAAACCAGTTTGCGGCGGGAGTGGACGGACATCAGGATACCGAAGCCTGCCATGAGGGTCACGAGCGACGTGCCGCCGTAGCTGACCAGCGGCAGCGGCACGCCGACGACTGGCAGCAGCCCGGCGACCATGCCGCTGTTGACGAAAACGTAGACCGAGAACGTCAGCGTCAGGCTGCCTGCGATCAGCCGCGAGAACGTGTCCTGCGCCTGTGTCGCGATGTACAGGCCGCGGCCGATCACGAGCAGGTAGAGCATCATCAGCACGAAACAGCCGACCAGGCCCCACTCCTCGCCGATCACCGCGAAGATGAAGTCGGTCGAGCGCTCGGGCAGGAATTCGAGCTGGGCCTGGCTGCCGTTCATGTAGCCCTTGCCGAACATGCCGCCCGACCCGATCGCGATCTGCGACTGGATCGTGTGGTAGCCGGCGCCGAGCGGGTCGGTCTGCGGGTTCAGGAACGTGAGCACGCGCTGCTTCTGGTAGCCGTGCAGCAGGAACATCCAGACGATCGGCACGGCGGCGCCCACCAGCACGACGAGGCTGAGGATGTAACGCAACTGCAGTCCCGCGAGCAGGATCACGAGGCCGCCGCCGGCGACCACGAGCAGGGCCGTGCCGAGGTCCGGCTGCTCGGCGATCAGCAGCGTCGGCACCAGCACGATCATCACGACCGTGACCAGCGTGGTGAAGTCGGGCGGCAACGGCCGTTCGTGCAGGTACCACGCGCAGCAGAGCGGCACGGCGATCTTCATGAGCTCGGACGGCTGGAAGCGCACGAAGCCGAGGTCGAGCCAGCGCTGCGCACCCATGGCAACGTCGCCGACGAGCGCGACGGCGACCAGCAGCAGCACGCCGATGCCATACAGGAACGGCGCCCCGATGCGCATCACGCGCGGCGGGACCTGCGCCACGAACGCGATCACGCCGAGACCGAGGCCGACCCGCGCGGCCTGGCCGAGCGCGATGTGCACGTCCTCGCCCGCCGCGCTGAACAGCACGATCAGTCCGGCTGCACACACCGCCATGACGCTCAGCAGCAGCGGTCCGTCGAGGTGCAGTGCATCGAGCAGCCGGCCGGTCAGCGTCAGCGTGCGCTGCGCGCGGCTCGAGTAGCCGGGGCCGGCGATATCAGTCCTCATTCCTCGCCTCCTGTGGGTGGCGGCGCCGTCTCCGTCGCGGACGTGGCCGCGGCCGCCTGCGCCGGCGGCAACAGGTACGCGTCGAAGACCTTGCGCGCGATCGGCGCGGCGGTTCCGCTGCCGCTGCGGCCGTTTTCGACGAGGATGGCCACGGCGAGCTTCGGTGCGTCGGCTGGCGCGAACGCGATGAACAGCGCGTGGTCGCGCAACCGCTCGTTCACCTCGGATTCGTCGTACTTCTCGTTCTGGCCGACCGTGAAGACCTGCGCCGTGCCCGTCTTGCCGGCGATCTGGTACGGCGCGCCCGCCTGGGACCGGTAGGCGGTTCCGCCCGGGCTCATCACGCCGACCATGCCGCCGATGATCACGTCCCAGGACGTGGGGTCCTTGACCTTGACCTCGGGCAATTCACGCGGCGGGATTTCGCGGACCTGGCCGGTCGTGGAACTGCGAACCGCACGCACCAGTCGCGGCGCGAAGCGCTTGCCGCGCGTCGCGATCGTCGCGGCCGCGTGCGCGAGCTGCAGCGGCGTGGCGAGCATGTAGCCCTGCCCGATGCCCGCGATCACGGTTTCGCCCGGGAACCACACCTGCAGCGCCCTGGTCTTGAAGGCCTTCTTCTTCCAGGCACGCGAAGGGACGAGTCCGTCGCGTTCGCCGAGCACGTCGATGCCCGTCGGGCTGCCGAGGCCGAACTGCACGAGGAAATCGTGCAGGCGGTCGATGCCGATCTGGTCCGAGACGCCGTAGAAGTACGTGTCGCACGACTGTGAAATCGCGCGCTTCATGTCGACGGTGCCGTGACCGCCTCTTTTCCAGTCGCGATACCGGTGGCTGGAACCGGGGAACTGCCACACGCCCTTGCAGAAGCGCGTGTTCTCCGGGACCGTGACGCCGTACTCGAGCGCGGCGAGCGCCACCAGCGGCTTGATCGTCGAGCCGGGCGGATAGACGCCGCGCAGCGCGCGGTCGTAGAGCGGCCGGTCGATGTTGTCCTCGAGCGCACGGTACTCGGGGACCGTGAGTCCGCGCGCGAAACCGTTCGGGTCGAACGTCGGGGTGCTCACGAACGCGAGCACGTCGCCATTGGCCGGATCGATCGCCACGACGGCCGCGCGCTGGGCGCCGAGTGCGGCCTCGACCACCCGCTGCAGGTTCGCGTCGATCGACAGGAGCAGGTCGTCGCCCGCGATCGGCTCCTGGCGCTCGAGCGCCGGCGCGCTGACGCCGACGCGGTCGACGCGGCGGCCCTGCGCGTTGACGAGCAGCTGCTGGTAACCCGTGTCGCCGTGGAGCAGATCCTCGAAGTTGCGCTCGACACCGAGCTTGCCGATCAGCGTCGTGCCGGCATACTTGGCCTCGTCGATCCGCTCCTGGTCCTTCTCGCTGATCGCGCCGACGTAGCCGATTGCGTGCACGCCCACGCCGACGTGCGGGTAGAAACGCGTGAGCCGTGGCCGGATCTCGACTCCGGGGAAATCGGGTCGGTGCACCGCGAATCGCGCAAGTTCCTCCTCGGACAGCTGCAGCCGGATCGGCACCGCGTCGAACGGACGGCGAGCCATGATCGTGCGGCGCGTGCGCTCGACCTCGTCGGGGGCGACCAAGTGCAACTCGACCAGGCGGGCGAGCGTGTCGTTCAGGTCCGGGGTCTGTTCGCGCGTGAGCTCGAGCTGGTACGCAGGCCGGTTGAGCGCGAGCGGCTCGCCGTGGCGATCGAGGATCAGGCCGCGGGGCGGCGGGATCGGGTCGATGCGGATCCGGTTGCCCTGCGACAGTTCGCTGAAGTAGTCGTGCCGCACGACCTGCAGCCAGAACATCCGCGCGAACAGCACGCCGACCAGCAGGAAAATCACTGTCGAGGCCGCGACGACGCGGCGCCCGAACATGCGCTGCTCGGCGTTGTGGTCCTTGAGCCGGGAGTGCCTTGGCATGGCCGGCGCGCGCTCAGGACGAGCGGCGCGTGAGCGAGTCGCCCAGGGCGACGACGAGCGGCCAGAGCAGCGCGCCCGAGAAGACGGGCAGCCAGCGGCCCCAGGCGGTGTAGCCGTGGCCGGTGAGGCCATCGATCCAGAAGATCACGAAGTGGTACAGCGCCAGCAGCAGCAGCACGATCGCCGCCTGCTGAAGGATCGGGAACATCCGCATCTGCAGCTGCAGCTTGTGCGTCACGTAGCCGACGAGCAGGAAGCCGAGCGCGTGCTGGCCGAGGACCATGCCGCGCAGCACGTCGAGGAACAGGCCCGACAGCCACGCGTAGCCGAGGCCCGCGATGCGCGGGCTCGTCAGGATGAAATAGATCATGGCGAGCAGCGCGAGGTCCGGTCGCACGGGGTCGAGCCATGCGGGCAGCGGGACGATCGCGAGCACGAGGCCGGCGGCCATGCTGAGCCAGTACAGCAGCCGACGCGCGAACATGCTTTGCTGGCGCATCACTCGCCCCCTGCGTCGGGCGGCGGCGCGGCCGGCGGCGACGCCAGGGTGGGGGCGGCCGCTGGCGCCGGCTGCACTTCGGGGCGCCCGGCCGGCGCGGTCGCCGGCGGTGCCTGCCGCGGCGCCGCTGGACGCGCGGCCGAGGGTGTGGGTGTTGCAGCGCCGGCGCTGCCCGGTGGGCTCGGTTCGGGCGGAGCGGCCGCCGCGGCCGGTTCGCGTGCGGGCGGCGTCGTGAACCAGACGAGCAGCACTTCGCGCGCCCGGTCGAGCCCGGCC
>DASUYI010000236.1:0-3130 GCA_036377475.1 Steroidobacteraceae bacterium
TGACTCCACCGTGCGTGTCGATCTGCGATGATGCACCGACGATCACGACGGCGCGAGCCGCTGACGACGGACCGATGGCGACCGAGACCACGAAGCCCGCCCTCATCGACGATCACGCGCGGCCGGGCGCCGCGCGCAGCGTGCGACTCGTGCAGTTCACCGACACGCACCTGCTCGCCGATCCGCATGCGACGCTGCGCGGCGCACGCACCTTGCCGCGCCTGCGCGCCTGTCTCGAGCACGCACGACGCCTGTTCTTTCCGGTCGACGCGATCGCCGTGACGGGCGACATCGTCCACGACGAGCCCGACGCTTACGACACCGTCGATCTGGTCTTCGGCGAGTTCGACGTGCCCGTCCTGCTGATCCCCGGCAATCACGACCTGCCGGACGCGATGCGCCGCCAGTTGTCACACCCGCCCTTCCAGGTCGGTGGCGAGTTCCGGACCGCGAACGGGTGGCAGGTACTGCTGCTCGACTCCTGGTTCGCCGAGTCCGCGGACGGCGAAGGCCGGCTCGGCCCACGTCAGATCGAGACGCTCGAACACGCGCTGACGTCGGGCGCGGAGCCGCATGCCTTCGTCTTCCTGCACCATCCGCCATTGCCGATGGATTCGCCCGCACTGGACCAGCTCGGCCTGCTCGACGGTGCCGACCTGTGTCGCACGGTCTCGCGACACGCGCGCGTGCGCGGCGTGTGCTGGGGTCACGCTCACCAGGCCCTCGACATCTTCGGCGCCCACGACGTGCGGTTCATGTGCACGCCGGCCACGTCGATGCAGTTCCGGCCGCGCAATGCCACGTTCGAGATCGACGATCGCCCGCCCGGCTATCGCGTGATCGACTTGCGCGCCGACGGCGCGATCGCCTCCGAGGTCGTGTGGCTGGAAGGCTATGAGGAGAAGCGGGTAGCGGGTCGCGGTTAGTGAACGGAGACGGCCGGCGTCGCCGGCCCTCGTACTATCCGCTATCCGCTACCCGCTTCCTCCCGTCAGCGCAGTGCCGCCGCCATCGTCATGTAGGCGGCCGCCGCGGCCAGCAGACACAGCGCGATCGACGTCGCGACGTACGCCACCGCGGCCCAGACGACGCCACGCTGCAATAGCAGCAGCGTCTCCAGCGAAAAGGCCGAGAAGGTCGTGAACCCGCCGAGGACGCCGACCACCAGCATCACGCGCAGGTCCTGGCGCACGTGCAGCGGGCTCGATGGCTCGAACAGCGCCGCGAGGATGCCCACCACGAGGCAACCCAGGACGTTGACCACGAGCGTGCCCCAGGGAAAGACCGTGCCGGCGCCGCGGCTCACGAGCGTCGAAAGCCACAACCTCGCGGCGCCGCCGAGGCCACTGCCGAAGGCGACGAGCAGGTAGGCGTGCAGCGGCAACGAGAGATTCAGCGGCGCATTCCCGGGTCGGAACCGAATGGGTCATCGGTGTTTTCCGCAGCATCTTAGTGCGCCGGCCGGGGACGCGCGAGCACGCTGCTAAGATTGCGCCTCGCCCGCACCTGGAGCCCGATCCGTGAGCCTGTTCCAAGAAGCCTGCAAGTACATTCCCGGCGGCGTGAACTCGCCCGTGCGCGCGTTCCGCGGCGTCGGCGGCGAGCCCGTGTTCTTCGCGCGCGCCAAGGGTTCGCGTGTCTGGTCGGCCGAGGGGCGCGAGTACATCGACTACGTCGGCTCGTGGGGTCCGATGATCCTCGGTCACGCGCACCCGGACGTCATCCGCGCCGTGCAGCAGGCAGCCGAGCATGGCCTGTCATTCGGCGCGCCGACCGAGATCGAGACGACCGTCGCCCGCAAGGTGATCGAGCTCGTGCCGTCGATCGAGCTCGTGCGGATGTGCAGCTCGGGCACCGAGGCGACGATGAGCGCGATCCGGCTCGCGCGCGGCTTCACCGGCCGGCAGAAGATCGTCAAGTTCGAGGGCTGCTACCACGGCCATTCCGATTCGCTGCTCGTCAAAGCCGGCTCCGGCATGCTGACGCTCGGCGTGCCCACCTCGCCCGGCGTGCCGCCCGAACTCGCGGCGCACACGCTCACGCTGTCGTACAACGACGTCGCGCAGGTGCGACAGCTGTTCGCCCAGCTCGGCGCCGAGATCGCGTGCGTGATCGTCGAACCGGTGGCCGGCAACATGAACTGCATCCCGCCGGTGCCGGGGTTCCTCGAAGCCTTGCGCGAGGAATGCACGAAGGCGGGTGCCGTGCTGATCCTCGACGAGGTCATGACCGGATTTCGAGTTGCGAAAGGCGGCGCGCAACAGCTCTACGGGATCGAACCGGACCTGACGACGCTCGGCAAGATCGTGGGCGGCGGCATGCCCGTCGGCGTGTTCGGCGGCCGGCGCGACATCATGAGTCACATCGCCCCGCTCGGCCCCGTGTATCAGGCCGGCACGCTGTCGGGCAATCCCGTGGCAATGGCCGCCGGCCTCGCGACCCTGAACGGCATCGACGCCCCGGGCTTCCACGCGAGACTCGGTGCGCTGACGGACCGGCTCGTGTCTGGCCTTGCACAGGCCGCGAAGCAGGCCGACATTCCGCTCGCGACCAACCACGTCTGCGGCATGTTCGGGTTGTTCTTCACGGGGGCGCCGACCGTGAGCTCGTACGCTGACGCGATCCGGTGCGACGTCGAGCGCTTCAAGCGCTTCTTCCACGGCATGCTCGACGAGGGCGTTTACCTCGCGCCTTCGGCGTTCGAGGCGGGCTTCGTGTCGATCGCCCACTCCGAGGCGGACATCGATGCGACGGTCGCGGCAGCGGCGCGGGTGTTCGCGCGTCTCTGAGCGGCGTGCCGGACTGCCTGCGTCAGGCCGCGACGCGGCCCACGACGGATCGCGGCACGGCCTTGGCGATCAGGGCGTGATAGGCGTCGAGCAGCGCTTCCGTCACGCGGTCGACGTGAAACTCGCCGAGGTCCACCTGCAACCGTGACCGCGGTCGGCCATGCGCGCGCTGCAGCGCCGTGGCAAGCGCCTGCACGTCGCCGGCCGGGATGATCTCGATCGGGTAACGCGCGACGATGTCGCGCGGGCCCTCGGCGTCCGATGCGATCACGGGCGTGCCGGCGTCGAGCGCCTCGATGATCACGCGACCGAACGGTTCGATGCGCGAGGCGCTGACGAAG
>DASUYI010000237.1:0-3829 GCA_036377475.1 Steroidobacteraceae bacterium
TTGTTGCCCGAAACGATCGCATCGATGGCGATCATCCCGCTGCAGATGCGCCTCGTGTATCGCATCGGCCAGGCCTATGGTTATCCGATGGACCGCACGCACGCGAAGGATTTCATTGCGACGCTCGGCGTCGGCCTGACGGGCCAGTACGTCGAGCAGTTCGGACGCAAGCTGCTCGGCGGACTGCTCGGCGGCCTCGGCGGCGGGCTCGGGCGTGCGGTGGGTCGCCAGGCGGCGAGCTCGGGCCTCACGTTCGCGACGACGTACGCGATCGGCCGCGTCGCGCAGCGCTTTTACGCCGGCGGCCGCACGCTCGATGCGCAGACGCTCAAGCAGACGTTCAGTGCGCTGCTCGCCGAGGCCCGGGGCATGGCGCCGCGCTACCAGACGCAGATCGAGCAGGCCGCCAGGACGATCGATACCCGCAGTCTCGCGTCGCTCGTCCGCCAGGTCTGAGCGATCCTTCAGCGTCCTACGCGACGAACCGGCTTCCGCCGATGCCGCGCCCACGCGACCCGCGGCTACCCGCGTCGTCGTCGTCGCGGTAAACAACGCGCACCACTGCGTATGGCGACCGCCGTCGCGCAGGACCACCAGCAGGAGGAGCGATGGACACGGAACGTTCACGCTGGCCCGTGACGGTCGGCCTCGGGTTCGCATGCATTGCGTGCATCACGACTGCGCAGGCGACCGAGCCGTGCGGCGACTTCGACGAATGCCGCGTCCTCGTGGAGATCAATGCCACCGACGGCGACATCGGGTTCCACTGGCTGGCCGACGCGGGCGACCTGGTGGCGACCGCGATCGTCGACCCCAGGGGCCGTCGCATCTTCGCGAACGGCGCCTTCGGCCCGCTGCGTGAACAGACGCTGACCGAAACGTTCGGCGAAAGCGCCGAACCCGTGTGCCGGCCCTGGCTCGTCGAGGATCCCGACGACGTCGTCGTCACGTTGTCGCAGTTCGTGCGTCGCTGGCCGGCCGGGGCCTACAGGTTTCACGGCACCACGGACGACGGTGAAACGATACACGGGCAAACGGCGCTGACGCACTGGTTGCCCGCAGCGCCGCGCAACCTCGTGTATTCACGCGGCGTCATCACGTGGGAGGCCGGCCAAGCCCTGGGCGCCTGCGCAACACGCGACCAGCTCTGGAGACTCGTCGCTGCGGGTGTGCTGCCCATCCATCCGATGAACGTCCCCGTCGCCGCGTGGGAAGTCGTGCTGGAACTCGAGGACGGCTCGAACCGGTCGTTTTCGGTTCGCCTTCCGGCGCGAGGACCGAACGCGCAGACGAGCGTCACGGTGCCGGCCGAGTTCCTGTACTCGGTCGCCCCGGACACGCCTGCGAAGGTCGAAATCGGCGCGATCGGCGGCCGGCTCGAAATCGGCGACGACGACAATGCGACGTTCAGCGAAGTCGGTGGACTATGCCTGAACCGCGCTCGAGGCTGCGCTGAGCCGGAGTGAGGCGACGCGGGCGACTGCCGGCGGGCATCAGCTGAAGGTCACCGCCGACCGGCGCTCCGGCTGCTCGAGATGCGGAATGCCGTTGAACGCCACGAGGCGGGCGCTTCCCGACGTCGAGCGAACGATCTCCGTGACGCCGGTATTGCGCGTCTGCAGGTTCAGCTGGATGGCGGCATCGGCCCCTGCGCCGATCGCGTCGGCCGTGTAACGCCCGATCACGCCGCCCGAGGTCACGACGAGCACGAGGTCGTCACGGTCCAGGCCGGCGCACAGGTCGGCTACTCCCGCGGAAATGCGTGCTCCAAACCCGGCCCAGCTCTCGCCGTCGGCGATCGCGCCTTCGTGACGCGACCACGCCTGCAGCGAGTGCCGGATCGCCGTGAAATAGCTGCGCCGGTCGCCGGCGGCACGCAAGGACTGCAGGCGGTCGCCTTCGAAGAAACACAGCAGCGAGGCGTGGTCGTATTCGTTGAAGCGGGCGTCGCGCGCGGGCGCGGGTGAGCCGGGCATGTGCCGCAACATCGCGTCGCAGGTGTCGGCCTGCCGCCGCAGCGTGCCCGACGCGACCCGGGCGAAGCGCAGGCCGTGGGCGGCAAAGTGTTCGCCGAGCCAGGCCGACTGTCGTGCGCCGAGCGACGTGAGCGAGTCGTAGTTGCCGGTGAAATCGGGCTGGCCGTGGCGGACGAGATAGAGATAGGGCATAAGCGCGCGAGTCTAGCGTGGCGGCTCGTCGCGGCGAGACGTGCGGCCCGATTCGCAGGGTGACCCAACGCGCGGTTATCGTGCGCGTGCCGGCGACCACGGCGACGACCGGACACGGATCGGAAACGATGACCAGCTCGCACCCTGCCACCGCACGCTTCACGGCATCGGGCGTGATTACGCTGACGACCGATTTCGGGCACAAGGACCCGTTCGTCGGCGTCATGAAAGGGCAGGTGCTGCGGCGGTTCCCGACGGCGCAACTCGTGGACCTCACGCACGAGGTGCTGGTGCACTGGCCGGCGGAGGCGGGATTCTGGCTCGGGCGTTCGTTCCGGTATTTCCCGGCGGGCACGGTGCACATCGCCGTCGTGGACCCGGGCGTCGGCAGCTCGCGTGACATCGCGATCGTCGAAGCCGAGGGCCAGGTGTTCCTGGCACCGGACAACGGATTGCTCGCCGGCGTGCTCGAACGGTTGCCGTCGCCGCCGCTGCTGCGACTGCTCAACCAGGGAATCCTGCCGCAGCTCGACGTGCATCGACCGAGCGCGACGTTCCACGGCCGGGACATCTTCGCGCCCCTGGCGGCGGAACTCGCGGCCGGCAGGCTGGGACCGGACGCGCTCGGTCCGACGGTGGCCGAACTCGTGCCGGGCTGGCTCGACGAGCCGGTGGTCTCGGCGGGGCAGGTGAGCGGGGCCGTGGTGACCGTGGATCATTTCGGCAACCTGCTCACCAACATCGACGCGACGCTGCTGCCCCAGGTGCCGCACCCCATCGTGCGCGCAGGGGGCCGGGAGATGCCCCTGAAGCGCACGTATTCGGACGCCCGGCCCGGCGACTACCTCGCCCTCGTCAACTCGTTCGGCGTGCTCGAAATTGCCCGGGCCGAGCAGAGCGCTGCCCTTGGACTCGGTCTCGATCGCGGGGCGCCCGTGCTGGTCACGGCGCGACGGGGTCCGTAAGTCATTGATCCCGGGTGGAACCGCGCCCGCGCCGAGGCGGTCTTAAGGTCCGGACCGCCGTCTCTACCCCCGGCATTGCACTGCAGCATGTCCCGGTTGAGATGCGGTCCGATCCGTGTATAGTTCGCAGCCTTATGCCTGCGACTTTGCGGGCAGAACCTTGAAATTGCAGGACTTTTCCTGGGGCCTTCAATGGAACGAGACGAGGAACACTTCGACCTGGACGAAGACTTCGTGGCCGGCGCCGAAGATGGCGAGGACTACGACCGCTTCATCGATCGCGTCGACCGACGCAAGCAGGCGGTGAAGAAGGGCAAGGCAGCCTGGAGCAAGCTCGAGGACGTGCTGGCAGAGAAACGCCTGCAGAAAGAACTCAAGGACTACTACGAGGACAAGTAGGTCCAGCAGACACGGGCCCCCGGCTCCTGACTCGGGGAGCCAGTGACCGTCCGGGCGCGCGCGCACCTCCCCGGACTCGTCAGGAAGAACGAAGGCGCCGTTGCCCGCCATTACAAGGCGCCGTGGGGTCCGCTCGATGACAGTCCAAAGCGATACCAACTGGGTCGTCCTCAAGTTCGGGGGCACCAGCGTTTCGAGCGTCAGCAACTGGAAGAACGTCGCGGCCGTCGTCAAGGATCGGCTCGCCGAAGGCCTCCATCCGGTCATCGTGCACTCGGCGCTCTCGGGCATCACCGA
>DASUYI010000238.1:0-2360 GCA_036377475.1 Steroidobacteraceae bacterium
GTCCTGGCACCTGCCGAACAACCTCGACGCCTGGTACTACTGGCTGGTCGACAAGGGGTACGCGCCGCTGCCCAAGCTCGTCGGAGTCGACATCCGGCAGCTCGCGCTGTCACCCACCCTCGATTTCGCGATGATCGGCGCGGGCGGACTGATGGGCATCCGCGCGGGGAGCAGCCTGCTGCTCGGCGCCGTCCTCAACTTCGTCTTCGTCGCGCCGGTGATGATCGCGCTGGGCGAGATCCAGCCCCGGGCCGGATCGATCGCGGCAGGCACGGCGCAGTTCGGACGTGCCCACATCGTCAACAACTGGTCGCTCTGGTGGGGAATCACGATGATGGTGGTGGCCTCGCTCGTGGCGCTGTTCGCACGGCCCGACGTGTTCGTCGCCGCCTTCCGCAGCCTGCGTCGGCGCGACGCCACCGCACAGGACCAGGACGTGCTGCGCGACATCGAACTGCCGCTGCCCGTGTCGTGGATCGGCGTGCCGCTGATCGGCGCCTTTGGCGTCTGGATGCTGCACGACTGGTTCGGCGTGCACTGGCTGCTCGGCGCGCTCGCGATCCCGCTGATCCTGGTGCTCGCAGTGATCGCCGCGAGCAGCACGGCCCTCACCGGCATCACGCCGTCCGGATCGCTCTCCAAGATTCCCCAGTTCACGTTCGGTGCGATCGATCCGCGCACGCCGGCAACGAACCTGATGACCGCCGTCATGAGCGCCGAGGTCGCGAGCAACGCCTCGAACCTGCTGATGGACATCAAGCCGGGGTACATGCTCGGCGCCAAGCCGCGCCAGCAGGCGATCGGGCACGTGATCGGCATCGTTGCGGGCGCGCTCGCGGCGACGCCGCTGTTCTTCCTGCTGTTCGGCCTGAAGAATTTCGACGCCGGTGCGGGCGCAAGCGTCGCCGAGACGATGGTCAGCGACAAGTTCGCCTTTCCCGCGGCGCTGCAATGGAAGGGTGTCTCGGACCTCGTCACCGCGGTGTTCGGTGGCGACGCGGCCGGCGGATTGCTCACGGCGTCGATTGCGTGGTCGATGGCGATCGCGGGCGTCGCGGCGCTCGTGATGGAAATCCTGCGCGTGCGGACGAACCATCGATTTCCGCTGGCGCCGCTCGCGATCGGGCTCGGCGTGGTCGTGCCGCCCGATTCGACGTTGATGATGTTCCTGGGCTCCGCCGGTTTCTGGCTCGCCGCGCGCAAGTACGGGCCGCATCCGCAGTCAAGGGGTCACGCGCTCTGGATAGACTCGCAGGAACCGATCTGCGCCGGGCTCATCGCGGGCGCGGCGCTCGTCGGCATCGGCGACGTGCTCGTGCGGGTGTTCGTGCTGTCGTGATGCCAGTGTTCAGTGTTTAGTGCCTGGTGTTCAGTAGGAAGCGGCTCGGCCGCGCGCCGACGCAGTCGGCTTTCCTACTAGACACTAGGCACTAGGCACCAGACACTTTCTCCATGGACGTGAGCCTGCCCTTCCTTTACCGCCCACTGCAGCCCTGAGACGCTGCGGCGATGGAACGACCGCTGCGCAAACTGCTCGGCCTCGTCACCGGCGCATACACGACGCGGCGGTCGATCGCGGGCGGGCCCGGCCATCGCGGCGCGCGGTCCGATCACTTCGACGGCGCGGTGTTCCGCAACGAGAACCCCACCGCGACGGCTGGCAAGACGTTCGGCGATTTCCTGCGCTGGCAGCGTACGAGCCGGCGCACGCCATGGCCCGAATGGGTCGAGCATCCCGCCGTGACGTCCGCGCCGCCGCGCCCCGGCCCCGGAGAGTGCGTCGCGACTTTCGTCAACCACATCACGTTCCTGCTGCAATTCCGCGGCCTCAGCGTGCTCACCGACCCGGTGTATTCCGAACGTTGCAGTCCCGTGCAGTGGGCCGGCCCTCGGCGTGTGCACGCGCCCGGCGTGTCGTACGATCGGCTCCCGCGCATCGACCTGGTGCTTGTCAGCCACAACCACTACGACCACCTCGACATCGACACGCTGCAGCGGCTCGAACGCGACCATCGTCCGGTGTTCCTCACAGGGCTCGGCAACGGCCGGTTCCTGCAGCAGCACGGCCTCACGCGCGTGCACGAGTTCGACTGGTGGCAGTCGCACGACGCCGGCGGCTGGCGCAGCAGGTACGTGCCCGCGCAGCACTGGTCGGGCCGCGGCCTGCAAGGCCGCAACCGCACGCTGTGGGGCGGCTTCGTGCTCGAAGCCGATGGGTGCCGCGTCTATTTCGCGGGCGACACCGGCTACTGGCGCCACTTCGCGACCATCCGCGATCGCTGTGGCGCGCCGGACCTCGCGCTGCTGCCCATCGGCGCGTACGAACCGCGCTGGTTCATGCGCGACCAGCACATGGACCC
>DASUYI010000239.1:0-4621 GCA_036377475.1 Steroidobacteraceae bacterium
CCGAGGGCCAACGCGATCGCACGCCAGTCCGGCCACGCGAGCCAGCCGTCGGGGAACAGGACCACCTGCGCGAGCAGCAGCGCGAGCGTCGCGATCACGCCGACGACGGCCGCAGTGATCGCGGCCAGCGCGGCCCCGATGCGAGGCTCGTTGGTGAGGCGCTCGACGTGAGGCGCGCCGAGGAAGATGAACACGAACGAGGGCAGGAACGTCGCCCAGGCTGCGAGCGCGCCTCCCAGCAATGCCGCGGCGAGCGGCGGTAAGGCGCCCGGCTGGTTCCAGCCGGCCATGAAACCCATGAACTGCAGCACGATCACGAGCGGCCCCGGCGTGGTCTCCGCGAGCGCGAGCCCGGCCACGGATTGCTCGGCCGACACCCACCCGAGATGCTCGACGAGCTGGTTCGCGACGTAACCGAGCACGGCGTAGGCACCGCCGAACGTCACCAGCGCGGCCTTGGTGAAGAAGAAGTAGACCTCGGACCAGAGCGATCGCAGGCCGAGCGTCGGCGCGAGCCACAGCAACGGCGCGAGCCAGAGCGCGAGGCCGACGATTGCGACGCGAACCGTGTGGCGACGCGCAGGCTCGGGCGGCGGCGGCGCAACGGCCGGGGCGCGGTGCGGGTCGCGCCATGCGGTGGCCGCACCCAGGATCGCGGCGACCAGCAGCACGATCGGAAACGGCACGCCGAGGAATTCGAGCGCGACGAACGCGCCGAGCGCCAGTGCGACGTGCAGGCGGCCGCGCAGGGCCCGGCGACCGATGCGCACGAGCGCCTGCACCACGAGCGCGATCACGGCCGCCTTCAGTCCGAACAGCACGCCCTCGAGCCACGGCAGCCGCCCGTAATGGACGTACACCGTGGACAACGCGAACAGCAGCAGCACCGAGGGCACGATGAAGCCCAGGCCGGCCACCAGGCCGCCGCGCGTGCCGTGCATCTTCCAGCCGAGGAAGATGGCGAGCTGCAGTGCTTCCGGGCCGGGCAGCAGCATGCAGAAGTTCAGCGCGCCCGTGAACGAGCGCTCGTCCAGCCACCCTCGTTCGACGACGATTTCGCGATGCATGATCGCGATCTGGCCGGCCGGACCGCCGAACGAGATGAACCCGAGCTTGATCCAGAAACGCGCGGCGGTCGCGAAGTCCGGCTTGGGCATGACGGATCGCGCGGGCGCTAGAACATCTCCGAAGCGCCGGGCTCGTGCGGTGGCGTCGACGCGTGGCGCGACTCGATGAACTCGCCGGTGATCATCTCGTCGTACGCCTGGCCCGGGCCGACCATCGGGTAGACGCCCGCATCTGGATCGATGATGACCTCGAGGAACGCCGGCCCGTCGAAGCGGATGAACTCCTCGACCACGCGCGGCACGTCGGACTTGCGGTCGAGCCGCACGGCGTACGGAAAACCGTCCGCCTGCGCGGCCTTGACGAAGTCCTTCTTGTGCAGCGACTTGTCGCTCGCGGCGTGGCGGCCCTTGAAGAAGAGCTTCTGCCACTGCCTGACCATGCCGTCGCCGAAGTTGTTCAGCACGACGACCTTGATCGGCAGGTGGTAGGTCGTGACGGTCTCGAGCTCACCGAGGTTCATGCGGATGCTCGCATCGCCGTCGATGTCGATCACGAGCTTGTCGCGCCGCGCGAACTGCGCGCCGATCGCCGCGGGCAGGCCGAACCCCATCGTGCCCATGCTGCCCGAGGTGAGCCAGAGGCGCGGCTCGCGGAAGTCGAAGTACTGCGCCGCCCACATCTGGTGCTGGCCGACGCCGGTCGAGATCAGTGCCTCGCCGCGCGTGAGCCGGTTGATCTCCTCGATCACGTAGTACGGCTGGATCGTCTCGCTGGCGCGGTCGTAATTCATCGCGTGCCGGCGACGCAACCCGGCGAGGTGTGCATGCCACGGCGCCCAGTCGCGCGCGAACCCGGACCGGCGGCCGTGCTCGAGCAGCTTCTGCAGCGCGGGCCTGAGCAGGCCGACGTGACTCCAGTGCACGCGCTTGACCTTGTTGATCTCCGAAGCGTCGACGTCGAGGTGCGCGATGCGCCTGGCGTTGCGCGCGAACTTCTGCGGCACACCCGCGACACGGTCGTCGAAGCGTGCGCCAACACAGACCAGGAAATCGCAGTCGTCGACCGCGTAGTTGGCGAACGCGGTGCCGTGCATGCCCAGCATGCGCATCGACAGTTCGTGCGTCGTGTCGAATGCGCCGATGCCCATCAGTGTCGTGACGGCCGGAATGCCGAAGGCCTCGGCGAGTGCCCGCAGGTCCCGTGCGGCTTCGGCGTGGATCACGCCGCCGCCCGCGTAGATCAGCGGCCGCTCGGCCTCGGCGAGCATGTGGAAGAGCTTTTCGGCGTGCGGCTCGTCGAGTTCGCGTGCGCGCAGTGCCTCCATGCGATGGCGATAACCGCGCACCGGCAGCAGGCCGCTGCCCTGGAACGGGCCCTCCCAGTTCTGCACGTCCTTGGGGATGTCGATCACGACCGGGCCGGGGCGACCCGAACGCGCGATCTCGAATGCCGTGCGCACGGTCGCTTCGAGCCGGGTCGGGTCGGTCACGAGAAAACAGTGCTTCGCGACCGCACCCATGAGGTTGGCGACCGGGGCCTCCTGGAATGCGTCGGAGCCGATCGCCGCGGTCGGCACCTGGCCGCAGATCACGACGATCGGCACGGAATCGGCCGCGCAGTCGCGCACCGGCGTCACCGTGTTGGTCGCGCCCGGGCCCGACGTCACGACGCAGACGCCGATCTTGCCGCTCGCGCGCGCATAGCCGGCCGCCATGAAGCCCGCACCCTGCTCGTTCGCGGGCACGATCAGCGGCATCGGCCGGCCGCCCTGCGCCAGGTCGGGCTGTTCGTGGTTCCAGCGGAAGATCGCGTCGTACGCGGGCAGGATCGCGCCGCCGCTGTAGCCGAAAATCGTGTCGACGCCTTCGTCGGCCAGCACCTGCACGATGATCTCCGCGCCGGTCAGGGTCTGGCCGGCCCGCGGATGGCCGGACGGGGCGGAGGGCGGCTGACGGACGGGCATGCTGTTCACGGCGGGCTCGCTGGGGCGGAGCGTGATATGTTGCGCTGCAAACGAGACTAGCAGCCGCCCTGCTCCGTCGTCCATCCACGTCGACCACGGTCGACGGTCGGGTCCGGGTCGACCGCGCTCGAGGTCTGCAGCGGACGCGACGTTTTACCAAACAAGCACTTACGAACCACCACGGCCGACCGGAGCCCGTCATGGCCAGCCAGCAGCGCCACATCATCTCGATCACCCTGCAGAACGAGTCGGGCGCACTCACCCGCGTCGCGGGACTGTTCTCGACCCGCGGCTACAACATCGAGTCGCTCAACGTGGCGCCGACCGACGATCCCGCCGTGTCCCGCCTGACGCTCGTGACGACCGGCAGCGACGCGGTGATCCACCAGATCACGCAGCAGTCGCTCAAGCTGGTCGACGTGGTCGACGTCGAGGACGTCACGCGCGAGGAGCATTTCGAGCGCGAACTGCTGCTCGTCAAGGTCAAGGGCCGCGCCACGCAGGTGGGCTCGCTGTGGTCGGCGACGCAACGCGCGGGCGGCCGCGTGCTCTGGGACGCGGCCGACAGTTTCACGATCGAACTCACGAGCAGCGAGGCCGACATCAACCGGTTCATCGCCGAGGTCGCGAACTTCGGCGAGGTGCTCGAGGTCGTGCGCAGCGGCGCGCTCGCGATCCAGAAGGGACGGCAGGTGCTGGAGAGTTGAGGAAGGGGATAGGGGATAGGGGATAGTGAAAAGGGGCCTTCGGCGCTGAAACTCCGCGCGCGGGAGGATGCGGCAACGCTCGGGTCAGCACTCCTCGTTCCGACTATCCCCTATCCCCTATCCCCTTCGCTCACGGCGCCGCGTTGAATCCAACATATCCGTCCTGCAGCGCCTCCAGCGCCTTCCGCACCTGCGGCGGCACGGGCACGGGCCGTCGCGTATCGCTGTCGACGTACACGTGCACGAAGCGACCGAGCGCCGCCGGTTCCACCTCCTGGTTGCGGAACAGGCCGATGCGGTAGACGACGCTCGAGCTGCCGAGCTTCTCCAGCGCGAGCCCGGCGTGCACCGTGTCCGGAAAGCTCAGCTCGCGCAGGAACCGGCAACTCGTCTCCGCCACGATGCCGATCGCGTGCAGGTCGCGCACGTCGCACCCGCTCGCCTCGATCAGGTAGCCGTTCACGGCCGTGTCGAAGTACGAGTAATAGACGACGTTGTTGACGTGCCCGTACTGGTCGTTGTCCATCCAGCGGGTCGTGATCGTGCGCAGCACGCGGAACTCCGCGCGTCGCGTCGGCAATTCCGCCGCACCGCCGGCCGCGTTCCCGGGCGATGGCTTCTCTCGCTGCTGACTCATCCGCACCCTCGCGCTTGCGTTCGCACACCGCCGGCCGGTGCCGGTCCCTGCATTATTGCAGTAGTGCGACGACGCTCGCTTGGGCTAGTCTCGGCGCATGAAGATCAAGGCTGCCGTCCTGCGCGAGCTCGGCACGCCCGGGCCGTACGCCGAATCACGCCCGCTGGCGATCGAGCAATTCGAGCTCGCACCGCCCGGGCCCGGTGAAGTGCTCGTCCGCGTGCGCGCGGCCGGACTCTGCCACTC
>DASUYI010000240.1:0-3715 GCA_036377475.1 Steroidobacteraceae bacterium
GGGGTAAACGAACAGGCCGGCGAGCGTGAGCATGCCGGCATTCTGCCAGCAGTGGGCAGCCTCAGCCCGTGCGGTTCGCGTTCGTCGCCGTGGCGGCGAGAGGCCGGCGCATCGAGTCGACCGCGTGCTGCAGCAGCTTCAGCACGCGGTCGGGGTCGATCGGCTTCACGAAGTGGTCATCGAAGCCCGCCTCGCGCGAGCGACGCTGCCGATCCTCGCCCTGGCCGTAGCCGGTGAGCGCGTAGAGCTTCGAGCCGTGACCCCAGCGGGAGGCGCGCCAGCTCCGTGCCGTCGCGTACCCGTCGAGGACCGGCATGCCGATGTCGAGAAAGACGATGTCGGGCCCGAACGTCTCGCCTACCGCGAGCGCTTCGTTGCCGTCGTGGACGGTGCGGACGTCGTGCCCGGACAGACGCACCAGCATGGCGAGGCTCTCCGCCGCGTCGCGATTGTCATCCACGATCAACACGCGGACCCGGTCAGCGGTTGCCGTTTGCACCGTCGTCGCCGTCGCATCGGCGTCCGCGACGGCTGCGGGGCACGTGGGCAGCTCGACGACGAAGCGGCACCCCTGGCCCGCACCGGCGCTTTCGGCGCGAATCGTACCGCCGTGCAGTTCGACGAGGCGGCGCGCCACCGACAGCCCGAGCCCGAGCCCGCTGGCCGGCGTCTCCCCGGCGGCGCCGAGCTGGACGTACGGTTCGAAAATCGTTTCGAGCTGGGAGGGTTCGATGCCGCAGCCGGTATCGGTCACGGTCACGCGCACCGAATCAGGCTGCCCGGCGGCGGGCAGGCGCTCCACGACCACGCGCACGAGGCCTTCGCGAGGCGTGAACTTGGAGGCGTTCGAGAGCAAGTTGAGCAATACCTGCGTCAGGCGCACCTTGTCGGCCTCGACGTACACGACCTGCTCGGGGAGCGCGGCCTCGAGTCGCAGCCGCCGGGTCGAGAGGTAGGGCCGCGCCGCATCGATCGCGTCGTTGACGATCTCGCGCAGCGGGACCGGCTCGCGGCGCACGACGATCTTGCCCTGGTTCAGCCGGTGGATGTCCAGCAGGTCGTCGACGAGTCGCACGAGCGTCGTGCTCTGGCGGTTGATGATGCGCACCGCCTGCTGTTCGTGTCCGCCGAGGGCGCCGGAGCGATCGAGGATCTGGACGCAGGTGCGGATCGAGGCGAGCGGATTGCGCAGCTCGTGCGCGAGCACGGCGAGGAACTCGTCCTTGCGTCGCGTCTCCTCCTGGATCTTGACGTGGCGTCGATGTTCGGTGAGGTCGGTCAGCACGAGCGTGGCGGCGACGTCACGCCCGGGTCCGGCTTCCGCGGACACCGCCACCGGCAACGATTCTCCCCCGCTGCGGCGCAACGAGATTTCCAGCGAGCCGTGCGAAGCCGTCGGGTCGTCCAGGAACGAGCGCAGCCGCGACTCGCCGTCCTCGACCAGGGCCAGGAAATTCCGGCCGAGCAGTTCTTCGCGTCGTACCCCCAGCATCACGGCGACCGGTTCGTTCGCATAGAGCACCTCGCCGTGCCGGGTGAGGCTGACGGCCCCCTGGCCGATGCGGTCGACGAGGTCGCGGTAGGAGCGGTCGGCGCCGGCGACGAGGATGACCTGCTCGCCGCCGATCACCACCGCATCGATGTCGCCGGTGCTGATCGCGGCGACCGCCGATTCCGCGGCCGCGCGCCGCGATTCCTCGTCGAGGTCCACGAGCAGGAACGAGGTGGACCCGTGCGCCACGTCGATCGTTGCGAGCCGTACGGGACGTTGCGTGCCGTCCGGGCGCAGCACCGACACCTCGAGCGTCGCATTGCGTCGCCCGGACTCGAGCAGGATCGCCGCGCGCGGCCGGTCGGCCTCGATGAGCAGCTCGGCGAGCGGCAACGAGTACAGCTCACGCAAGGTGCGGCCGGTGAACGCCGCGAAGCGCTGGTTCGCGTGCAGGATGTGCCCGCTGTCGGAAACGGTGACCGCGGGCGGCGCCAACGCATCGGTCGGCGTGCTCGAGCGCATGGCGGACGACCCGCTCAGCAGTTCGATCCGCGCTGGCTCGACGTCGCCCGTCACGGCGGCGCCATCGATGGACTCTGCGCAGACCGCCCGCCGCATCTCCTCGGCCCCTTCGAGGCGTTCGCGCAGCTGGGCGATTTCGCGGTCGAGGGCGGTGAGCGGCATGGCCATGTCCGGTGTCCCGTCAGGTTCGCGGTCGCAGCTGGAGCCCGACGAGCGCGCGTTCGGTGTCGGAGAGATCGCCGATGATCTTGCGGAGCGGTTGCGGCAACTTGCGGACGAGCGTCGGCACGGCGACGATCTGGTCCTCCTTCGCGAGCCGCGGATTCTGCATCAGGTCGACGACCTCGATGTCGTATCGACCCGGCATGTACTCCTCGCAGATCCGCTTCAGGTTGTTGAACGCGGCGATCGACTTCGGCGTCGGCCCGGCCGTGTACAAGCGCAGCGCCCATTGCTGCTCGCTCGGGGAATGATTGCCGGCGGCCGATGCGATTTCGGCCAGGGAAAGGGGTCCCGTCATCAGTGCTTCCTCTGTCATCGCGTCGCGTCCGCGCCGCGGCGCACGGCGGCCGCCGCGCGCTCGTTCTCCAGCGTGGTGGTCATCGAGTTGTATTCGGAATCGGCCACGGAGCGCTCGTCTTCGAGCGAGCGGACCTCGTCCTGGAGTGCCGCGATCTGTCCCTGCAGCGCGAGCCGTCGCCGCTCGAGTTCCCGCTTCCGGCGCCTCGCGTCCCGCTCGTGCGACAGCGCCGCCGCGCGTTCGCGCGCCTCCTGCGCGGCACGCAACGAGCCGGTGAGCACGCCCTCGGGACCGATGTAGACGTCCTGTAATTCGATGCCGTCCGCCGAGATCAGGAACTCGCGGATCTGGTTCGAGTGGGGCATGCCACGCGACTTGATCACGTAGAGCCCGCGGTTTCGCTCGCCGCCCGCCTCGATGTCGCGCAGCACGAGCCACGTGTCGATCAGCGACGACACGCCGAGGTCGGTCATCTCGAGCGACGCATTGTTGGCGTTCGTCAGGTTCGTGAGCAGCGCCGTGGTCCCACGCGACTTGAGGAAGTCGATCGCACGCAGCAGCGTCGCGCCGGCGTCGAGCGCTGCGCCGGCGCTCGAGAGATTGCTGATCGGGTCGATTACGATCGCGTGCGGGTCGAACTGGTCGACCAGCCGGTGGATCTGCGACAGGTGCATCTCGAGCCCGTGGTACGTGGGGCGCGACGCCTCGATCCGCAGCAGGCCCTTCGCCATGGGTTCGGCGAGGTCGACGCCGATCGAGCGCATGTTGCGCACGATCTGGTCCGGCGATTCCTCGAACGCGAGGTACAGGCAGCGCTCGCCTCGCGCACACACCGCCGCGGCGAAGTGCGCGGCGAGGCTCGTCTTGCCGGAACCCGCCGTGCCCGAGACGAGGATCGACGAACCACGGAAATACCCCTGGCCGCCGAGCATCGCGTCGAGCCGCGGGATCCCGGTGGAGACGCGCTCGAGGCTCGCCTTGTGCCTGAGTCCGAGCGACGTGACCGGCAATACCGTGATGCCGAACTCGTCGATCAGGAACGGGTATTCGTTGGTGCCATGGCTGGTCCCGCGGTATTTCACGACGCGCAGCCGGCGCGTCGACACCTGGTCGAGCACGCGGTGATCCAGCAGGATCACGCAGTCGGAAACGTATTCCTCGAGGCCCTGGCGCGTGAGCGT
>DASUYI010000241.1:0-3009 GCA_036377475.1 Steroidobacteraceae bacterium
CTGCGGTTGGACCGCACGAGCGACGGCAGCCAGCGCGTGACGAAATCGCGGACGTCCTCGAAGAAGCGCGTGACGTCGGGCTCGCGATCGAGGAAGCGGGCGACGGCCTCGTCGCGACCCGTGAGGTCGCGCAGCGACGGGTCCCAGTACGGGTTCGGCAACGCGCGCGCGTCGAACACGAAATCCGCGTCGTCGGGCACGCCGTGCCGGTAGGCGAACGACTGGAACAGCAGCGACGGCCCGGTGGCGCGTCGCTCGACCACGCGCTCGCGGATCGTCTCGCGCAACTCGTGCACCGAGAGCCGCGACGTGTCGACGGTGAGGTCCGCGGCGTTCGCGAGCGGCGCGAGCAGCCGCTCCTCCTGTTCGAGGGCTTCGAGCAGGCCCATGCCCTCGCGGCTCAACGGGTGGCGTCGTCGCGTCTCGCTGAAGCGCTTGAGCAGCACCTGTTTCTCGGCGCGCAGGAACACCATCTCGCAGCCGATGCCGCTCTTGCGCAGGGTGTCCACCAGCGCCGGGACTTCGGCCAGGTCTTCGGGCCGGTTGCGCACGTCGAGCCCGACAGCGGTCTCGCGGTACGACGTCTCGCTGGTCCGGACCGTGTAGGCGATGAATCCGGGCAGCAGGCCGGCGGGGATGTTGTCGACGCAGTAGAAATCGAGGTCTTCCAGCATGTCGAGCGCGACGCTCTTGCCGGAGCCGGACAGGCCGCTGACCACGATCAGGCGCATCGAAGGGCTGCTCGAATCCCTTTGGTTCTTATGCCGCGCCGGAGCGCCGGGGCACAAGGATAGGCCCCGGCTCCCGCGGAATCACGTGTGATCGATCGATTGCCCGACGGGCGGTCGTCAGGGCGAGAGTTCGGCTCCATGACGGTGCCGGGCCGCCTGCGGGTCGCGGATCTTCTCCTTGTGCCGCCGGACCTGCTCGTCGAGCTTGTCCGCCAGCAGGTCGATGGCGGCGTACATGTCCTCGTGGACGGTCGTCGCATGGATGCTCGTGCCGGCCAGCCGCACGGTCGATTCGGCCTGGTGGCGCAGTTTCTCCACCGTCAGGGTGCACTGGACGTCGATGACGCGATCGTAGTGACGCAGGACCCG
Source organism: Steroidobacteraceae bacterium (assembly GCA_036377475.1). Taxonomy (GTDB): domain Bacteria; phylum Pseudomonadota; class Gammaproteobacteria; order Steroidobacterales; family Steroidobacteraceae; genus RPQJ01. Next base: position 1,101 of record DASUYI010000241.1, read on the forward strand.
CGCCAGTTTCTTTTCGACATAGGTACGCAGGGCGGGGGTCACATCGACGTGATGACCACTGAGGTTGACTTGCATCGTCTCGTCCTCCTGTGTGAAGCCGTGCTTGCTCACTCTGTGCTCTTGTGTATTTCGCTCTCTATCTGGTTCGATGGGCGGACGGGGGAGGGGTTCCCTCGCGGACTGCCCCGCTAGTACTGGGCCCGCGCCGACACCTGCCTCCGTTCGCTGGACGAAGCGAGCCCCAGCGCCTCGCGGTACTTCGCGACCGTGCGCCGGGCCACCTTGACGCCTTCGCCGGCCAGGATCGACGCGAGTTGCGCGTCGCTCAGCGGCTTTTCGACGGATTCGTCCCCGATCAGCTTGCGGATCCGCGCCCGGATCGCCACCGAGGAGACGTCCTCGCCGTCGGTGCCGGACACGTGGCTGGAGAAGAAGTAGCGGAACTCGAAGATGCCGCGCGGCGTGTGCATGTACTTGCCGGTCGTCACGCGCGAAATGGTCGATTCGTGCATCCCGACGGCGTCGGCGACGTCGCGCAGGATCATCGGCTGCATCGCTTCGTCGCCGCGCTCGAGGAATGCCGATTGCCGTTGCACGATCGAGCGGGCGACCTTGAGCAGGGTCTCGTTGCGGATCTCGAGGCTGCGGATCAGCCAGCGGGCCTCCTGCAGCTGCGCCCGCAGCGAGGCGTAGTCGGCCGAGCGCGCCACCAGGCCGGCGTACCCCTGGTTGACCCTGAGACGCGGGACCGAGCCCGTGTTGAGCTCGACGCTCCAGCCCTGGTCGGTGCGACGCACGAACACGTCGGGCACGACGTACTCGGGCTGCGCCCCTTCGAACGCCGAACCGGGACGCGGGTGGCACCCACGCACCAGTGCGAGCGCGGCCAGCAACGCGTCCTCGTCGACGCCGAGCGCGCGACGCATCGCGCCGAGGTCCTTGTCGGCCACGGCCTGCAGGTGGTCGCGCGCGATCACGAGCGCGAGGTTGCGACCGGGCGTCTCGGCGGCGAGCTGCGAGAGCTGGAGCACCAGGCATTCGCTGAGCGTGCGGGCGCCGACCCCGACCGGGTCGAGCGTCTGCACGAACGCGAGCACGTCCTCGACGTCGCGATCCGAAACAGGCAGGTCGATGCTGAGGCTGCGCGCGATCTCGGCGCAGGATTCGGTCAGGTAACCGTCGTCGTTCAGCGCGTCGACGATCGCCTCGCCGATCCAGAGCTGGCGCGGGTCGAGCTTGCTCACTTCGAGCTGCCAGACCAGGTGCTGGTGCAGGTCGTTGCCGCGCTCGTCGGTGAACTCGAGCGGCCGGTCGTCGTCGTCCGAGCGTGCGCCGTCGCCGGACGGCGTCGAGGACTCCGCCCACGGGTCCTCCATCTCGACGACCACTTCGTCGGCCGCCGCCTCGTCCGGATCGCCGCCGACTTCGGCGTCGCCCGACTCGGCATCCGGCTCGCCGGCCGGAGCCGCCTGGTCGAGTGAGGCGAGGTCGATCGTCTCGTCCTCTTCCTGCTCGAGCATCACGTTGGTCTCGAGCGCTTCCTGCACCTGGGCCTGCAGTTCGAGCACGGGCAACTGCAGCAGCTTGATGGCCTGCTGCAACTGCGGGGTCATCGTCAGCTGCTGACCGAGCTTGAGTTGCAGGGCCGGCTTGAGCATGGGCAGGGCGGTCGTCCGCGGGCGGGGGCCCGCTCGGATCAGAGGCGAAAATCCTGACCCAAGTAGACCTCACGCACCTGAGGATTGGCAAGAATCTCTTCGGCCGAGCCAGAGGCGATCACACTTCCGGCGCTGACGATGTAGGCCCGCCCGCAAATGCCGAGTGTTTCACGCACGTTGTGGTCGGTAATCAGTACGCCGATGTTGCGCGCCGACAGGTGCCGGATGATGCGCTGGATGTCGATCACCGA
>DASUYI010000242.1:0-2986 GCA_036377475.1 Steroidobacteraceae bacterium
ATCGTGACGACCCTGGCGCCGGAAGACTTCGACCGCAAGCTCGAATCGGTGGGCAAACCGATCCCCGGCCAGCAGCTCGCGCTCGTGCGCGACGACGACCGCGAGGCCGGGCCCGGGGAGTTCGGCGAGATCTGCGGCTTCGGGCGGCTCGTGATGGAGGGCTACCACAACCGCCCGGAGGCGACGGCCGAGGCGACCTGGATCGACCCGCAGGGTCGGCGCTGGCTGCGGACCGGCGACATCGGGCGGATCGACGACGAAGGGTTCCTCTACATCGTCGACCGCAAGAAGGACATGATCCTCTCCGGCAGCCAGAACGTGTACCCGGTCGACATCGAGATGGTGATGCTGCGGCACGCGTCCGTGCGCGAGGTGGCCGTCGTCGGCATTCCGAGCGAGCGCTGGGGCGAGGCACCGCTCGCCGTGGTCGTGCCCGCCGGCACGGTCGACGCGGCCGACCTGGTCGAGTGGACCAATGCGCGCGTCGGCAGGCAGCAGCGGATCGCCGGGGCCGTCTTCGTCGACGAGTTGCCGCGCAACCCGAACGGTAAGATCCTCAAGCGCGAACTGCGCAAGGCTTACGCAGGGCTGGGAGACGGGGCGCGATGAACCACATGACCGAACATTGGTTCGACTCGGCGGACGGGTTGCGGCTGTATTACCGCGACTACGCCGCGGAGTCGCCCGGCAAGTTGCCCGTGCTCTGCCTGCCAGGCCTCACGCGCAACTCGCGCGACTTTGCGCACGTGGCGCTGCGCCTGCGGCGCGACCGGCGCGTCCTCTGCGCGGACCTGCGCGGCCGCGGCCAGTCGCAGCACGACCCGCACTGGCAGAATTATCACCCCGGCACCTATCTCGGGGACATCGCGCGGCTGCTCGAGGATGCCGGCGTGGAACGTTGCGTCTTCTTCGGCACTTCGCTCGGCGGCATCCTGACCATGCTCACGGTGGCGACGGCGCCGCAACGCGTCGCGGCGGCGATCCTCAACGACGTCGGACCGGAGGTCGACCCGGTCGGGCTCGCTCGCATCGCGTCGTACGTGGGTCGCTTTCCGCCCGCGCGCACCTGGGACGAAGCGGTCACGCTGGTCCGAGCGACGTACGAGTTCGCGCTGCCGGGCCTGACCGACGAGCAATGGCTCGACTACGCGCGACGCAGTTACACCGACGTCGGCGGAACGCCGCGGCTGGACATGGACCCGATGATCGGCGAGGCCGTGCGCAGCGCCCCGGCGGCGGCTGCGCCGGACCTCTGGCCGGTATTCCGCACGCTCGGCCCCGTGCCGACGCTGGTGTTGCGCGGCGCCACCTCGGACATCCTGTCGAGCGCGACGCTCGACCGCATGCAGGCCGAGAAGCCGGACCTGGTGCGCGTCGAGGTCCCGAACCGTGGGCACGTGCCGCTGCTCGACGAACCCGAAGCCGTCATGGCGATCGACTCGTTCCTCGACCGGCTGCCCTGACGCGCGAGGTCGGCAAGATCACTGCGGATCGGTCGGTTCGGCGCCGGTGGCGCGCAACAGCACCCACCGCATCGGCGCGTGCAGGCACCGACCCAGCGAACAGCCTCCGAGTCGACGCGAGGCTTTGACCGCCTCGTACACGCTGCGAAAGACGAAGGGCTTCTGTCCTTCGGTCGCGCACAGCACCTCGGCGCCGTACTGATCGAGGTACGCCCAGTGCCCCGCTCCGGGCGATTCAGTGTCGGGCGACATGCCTGGCCTTCGTGGCGGAGGCGACCGACGGCAGCGCCTGGTCGATCGTGACGAGATCCACGAGTCCCCGCGCGCCGAAGAGCACGGGCAGGACGGTTTCGGCCGGATGACGGCGACGCAACTCGGCCACCTTCTCCGTGCCGGCCCGATACGCGGGCAGGTACATGCGCCCGAGCAGCGGATGACGGCCCCACGCGCCCGAGAGTTTGTCGGCGCGTTCGTCCGAGCAGAGGTAGTCGTCGCGAAGCGTGCGACGTACCTTGTCGATCGGCGCGTGTTGCCCCCACGTCAGGAAGGACGACTGGTTTTTCGCATCGTCCTGCAGCAGTGCCAGCAGCGTGCCGATCTGCAGGTCCACGTCGGGCAGCTCGGCCGCCTCGGTGACGCCGTGCGCCATCAGGATCGCGTTGTTGGCGATGCCTTCCGAGAGCGCGGCGCCGCGTGTGTTCATGGTCTGCACCGTCGATTCGAAACCCAGCTTGCCGCGGGCATACAGCGCCTGGATCCACGCAAAGGTCGTCACGTGGCCGGGCACGACCTCGTGCGAGACGAGCTGGATGAACTCCGGCACCGAGATCTCCAGTGCCGCGTTGATCTCGTACGTCGCTTCGTACTGCGGCGACCCGTCGCGGTTGCGCGCGCGGCCGAGGTAGTTCATCGAGCCCGAGAACCAGGCGTCCTCGATTGCAAGGAAGCGGATGTTGGCCCGCGGGATGTCCCGGAGCGCTTTCGGCAGGTGCAGCACGACGTGACGCGCGACGCCGGCATCGAGCTGCGCGATGACGGCGTCGGCCATCATCGGAATCGACTTGCGCGGCACGAGACGCTCGAGGCGCCAGCGATCGACCGCGGCCAGCAGCTTCGCGCGCGTCGCAGCCTTGTATCCCTGGCGGGTCAGGAGTTCGGCGACACGTTCGCGCTTGGCAGCCGGATCCGAGGGGCTGGGCATCGAGCCGGTCGAGGCCAGCACACAGCGCTCGTAGGGCACGACCGGCCCGCACTCCAGGCGTTCCTCGACGAGTTCCCACATGACGTCGAGGCAATCGCAGAGGCCGTGCAGGTACGCGCCGCGCAGACCGCCGATCGCCGTCGCGGCAACGCGCACGTCGACGATGGCCTCGGCAATGTCGACGACTTCGAGGTATCGCTCCGCGGCGGTCACGTCGATCGTCGCCGCGCCGACCCCGCCACTGCGTCGCACCGCCGCGGCAGTCGGATGCCGGTAGGCCCTGGGCAAGCGGGCATCGGAGAACCAGGAGTCGGCGATGAAG
>DASUYI010000243.1:0-3037 GCA_036377475.1 Steroidobacteraceae bacterium
CCCGCCTCCGGCTCGTCGTGCGCGACACGGGCATCGGCATCCGCGAGGACCAGGCTGCGCGCATCTTTTCGGCGTTCGAGCAGGCCGACACGAGCACGACGCGCCGGTTCGGCGGCACGGGGCTCGGCCTCGCCATCTGCAAGCGCATCACCGACCTCATGGGCGGCGAAATCTCGGTGCGCAGTGGCGTCGGCAGCGGCAGCGAGTTCACGGTGCTGCTGCCCTGCGTCGCGGCCGAGACCGCGGCCGACCCGGGCGCCGACCCCGTGGGTGCGAGCGCCACGCGCGGCGTCGCACGCCTCGCCGGATTGCGGATCCTGCTCGCCGAGGACAACGAGGTGAACCAGTTCGTCGTGCAGGCGATGCTGCGCGGCGAAGGTCCCCAGGTCGTGACGGTCGGCGACGGTCGCCAGGCCGTCGAGCGCGTGCGCCGCGAGGGCGCCGGCGCCTTCGACATCGTGCTGATGGACATCCAGATGCCGGTGATGGACGGCTACGAAGCGACGCGACTCGTGCACGAGATCGACCCGGGCCTGCCAGTCGTCGGCCAGACCGCGCACGTGCTGCACGAAGCGATCGAGCATTGCCGCGCGTCCGGCATGGTCGGTCACCTGGCCAAGCCGATCGACCGTCACGACCTGATCGAGACGATCATCCGGCACGCGCGCAGCCCGCTCACGGCGGGGGCGGGAACAGCGCCTGCAATGCCAGGTGTGTCGGCATGAACACGACGAGCACGAACCCGGCGAACAGCTGCGCCAGGTAACGCTGCGCCGGCAGCCGCGACTGGGCTGCCCCGAGTCCGAAAGTCCAGTTGATGTTCCGCTCGGGCGTGCCGACCGCCCGGCTCCAGGGCAACACGATCGCCGCGAGCACGACCGCGCCCGGCAACCCCACCGACGCCTCGTAGCCGTACTCGGCCAGCATCCAGAGCAGCAGCACCGGCAGCGGCACGTGGAACAGGGCCGACAGCACGCGCAGCAGCCGCGGGCGCTCGCGTTCGAACATGTAGTCGGTCAGGCCGGTGATCCGGCGTCGCAGCACCAGGCGCAGGCCGAAATCCACGTTCCAGAGGATCTCCGGCAACAGCACCGCGACCGCGAGCACGCTCGCGATGGCCGCGCTCTCGAGCCAGAGCGCCGGGACCGCGCCGATCAGCGCGATGTCCGAGAACCACAGCAGGTTGCGCCAGCCGTAGTGCCGCCGCCAGATCTCGACGATCACGACGACGAACACCGTATAGGCGAGCTTCCAGAGGATTTCCTGCGTCACGTCACGTCACGTCTTTTCCTCACCTTACCAGATGCCGCTGCGACGAAGCGGCGGCCGCACGCGACGAAGCGACGAACGTGCGCCCGGCATGCGCATCAAACTGTCTGCGCGGTGAAAGAACGAAAGCGCGAAACGAAGACATACAGGAGCAGTACGATGAACCGCCATGACTTGAGGACAAGGATGATCGCCTCGGTGGTCGCTTTCGCGGGCACGTTCGGCCTCGCCCTCGCGGCGCAGGCAGGCGAACCCGGCACCGCCCCCGCGGAGAAGCACGACGACGTCGTCGTCCGATACGCGGACCTCGACCTGACGTCGGCCGAAGGCGTCAAGGTGCTCTACGCGCGACTGTCGTCGGCAGCCGAACGCGCCTGCGGCAACGAACCGAACGCGCGTGAACTGAAGGCTCGCAGCCAGTACAAGGCCTGCTTCGACCGGACGCTCGAAAAGGCCGTCGGCAAGGTGGGAAACCCGAGCGTGCAGGCGCTGCACGCCGTGCGGGATGGAGCGAAGGTCGGCTGACGCCCTTCGTCGACACGGAGGTCTGCGGGGCGGGTCGTTGCGAAGCGACCCGCCTCGTGCATCGAGCCTCGCGGCTCGGCGTCACGTCGTCGCGGTCGATTCGGTCCCGATCCTCGCGACGGGGAATTCCATCGTGAAATCCTCGACGCGGAGCGACGTCAGCACGGTCGCCTCGGCGAGGTCCGGAAACAGCGTCCCGTCGTAGCGCGCACGCAGCAGGCGGGTGGGTCGCAGCGATCCGCGCGCCCGCGGCTGGGAGTAGACCGCCCGGCCCTCGTGAACCTGCGCGAGCGTGCTCCAGCTCGCAGGCAGCCACGACGTGCGGAACGGCAGGCGCGGTCCCCGTGGCGTCTCGAATTCCACATGGCACACGTCGCGGCCGCCGTCCGAGACGCTGAGGCCGTCGCGCTCGCGACCGCGGACGATGTCGAAGTCGGCGCGATCCTTCGGGATACCCCAGTTCGCCCGACCGTTGACGACACTGGTCCAGGTCGAGACGAGGATGCGGCTGATCGAGGGATACCGCCCGCCGTCCGGGAAGCGCATCGTGCCCGGCACGAACAGCACCTCGCGGTACGCGCCGCACGGCGCGCTCGTGTACTCGACGCACATCAGCGCCGACACCGCGGCCCGCAGCGAGCGTTGCAGTCCGCCGTCGACGAACGCCGTGCGTGCCGTCGCGGTGCGCGGCAGGCGCAGCAGCACGATCCATCCGTGGCCACGCAGCGTCCACGGCGCGGGCACGCGCAGGGTTTTGGGCAACGACGCCTGGGGTTGCAGGAACACGGTCAGGTCACCAGGGCGGGGCTCAACGCGATCAGCAATTGCGCGCAGTAGTACAACGGCAATCCCCAGGCGCGATTGAAGAAGTCATCGCGCCGGAACCGGTCGCGCGCGACGGAGACGTCGGAGGCCGCGAACGCGAGCGCGCCGACCGCGACCGTCGCAGGCCCGCCGCCACCGGCGACGCCGAGCGCGAGCGCGGCCATTGCCCCGATCACGACCAGGTAGGCGGAGACGGCGACGCGCAGGTCGGCCGGCACGGAGGACCGCAACCAGCGCCACACTCCCCAGAGCGCAAGTCCGAGACCGGCGCCGCCGGCCGCCAGCCACGCCCGACCGATCGGCTGCGTCAGGAATGCGGCGGCGTATGCAACGTGTCCGGCGAGGAAGGCGACGATGCCCGCGCGAAACACCCGCACGCGACCTGCCGGGATCAACAGGACGTCGCCGACCATGCACA
>DASUYI010000244.1:0-4466 GCA_036377475.1 Steroidobacteraceae bacterium
TCGCACGTGCGGGCGTGGCGTCTGGTAGATCACTGAATGTCTTTCGATTCCCTGGGCCTCCGGCCCGAACTTCTGCTGGCCGTACAAGAACTCGGCTACACCCAGGCCACCCCGATCCAGGCCCGCGCGATCGGTCCGGTCCTCGAAGGTCGCGACCTGCTCGCGGCCGCCCAGACCGGCACCGGCAAGACGGCCGCGTTCGCCTTGCCGCTGCTGCAGCGGCTGAGCGACACGCACCCGCAACCGCGGGGCTCGCGGGCACCCCGCGCCCTCGTGCTCGTGCCGACGCGCGAACTCGCCGCGCAGGTCGACCAGTCGTTCAACGATTTCGGTCGCCACCTGCAGCAGTGCACGGCGCTGATTTTCGGCGGCGTGAGTGCGCGCCCGCAGGTCGACACGTTGCGTCGCGGCGTCGACATCGTGATCGCCACGCCCGGCCGGCTGCTCGATCACGCGAACGAGCGCAACATCGACCTGCGTGACGTGCGCCACCTGGTGCTCGACGAGGCGGACCGCATGCTCGACATGGGGTTCATCCGCGACATCCGCCGGGTGCTCGCGCTGCTGCCGCCGAATCGCCAGAACCTGCTGTTTTCGGCGACTTTCTCGGAGGAGATTCGTGGGCTGGCCAAGGGCCTGCTCAAGGATCCGCTGACCGTCGAGGTCGCCGCCCGCAACGCCCCGGCCGAACTCGTCGAGCACCGCGTGCACCTCGTTTCGCAGGGCGACAAACGTGCCGTGTTGAGCCACCTGCTTCGCAACGGCGAGTCCTCGCCGCAGACGCTGGTGTTCACGCGGACCAAACACGGCGCCAACCGGCTCGCCGACCAGCTCGTGCGCGACGGCCTCGGCTGCGCGGCGATCCACGGCAACAAGTCGCAGAGCGCGCGGACGCGGGCGCTCGAGGACTTCAAGGCCTACCGGGTGCAGGTCCTCGTGGCGACCGACATCGCCGCGCGCGGGCTCGACATCACCGAGTTGCCGCAGGTCGTCAACTACGAGCTGCCGCACGTGCCCGAGGACTACGTGCATCGCATCGGCCGCACCGGCCGTGCGGGATGCACCGGCCACGCGCTGTCGCTCGTTTCCGACGATGAGAAGGATCGCCTGCGCGCGATCGAGAAAGTGCTCGGCCGGAAGATCCAGGTGCTGCCGCTCGACCGAAACCAGATTCCACGACCGCCGGGCGAAGGCCTGGCACGCGAACCGCGGCACGTCGACCCGCGTGCCGTGGCACAGGCGCAGGCCCGACGTCAGCATCACGGGACGGCCACGACGGCGGCGCGTCCTGCCGGAGGTCGCCGTTGGCAACCCCGCGGCGCTCGCCAGCGCGCCTGACCGGGAGCAGGACGGGGACGCTCGGCGTGAATGACCGAGCGTCCCAGTTTCATTGCGGTGTCACGCCGCCTGCGTGAACCGGTACGCGTCCATCGCCAGCGCGGCGCCTTCGGTCGCGTCGTAGACCTTCTCTGCGACCGGCGCGGGTCCGGCCGCGCCGAGCGCCACGAACAGCGGCAGGAAGTGCTCGTCGGTCGGGTGCGCGCGCTCGGCGCCCGGGGCCTGGTCGCGATAGCCGAGCACGGCCTCGACGTCGCGCGCTTCGAGCTTCTGCGCGAGCCAGCCCGCGAATTGCGTCACGTAGGGCAGCGTCGTGGACGCGCCGCGGCTCGTGGACCAGTCACGCAGGTTATGCGTGACGTGACCAGAGCCGATCACGAGCACGTCGCGCTCCGCGAGCGGTGCGAGCGCGCGGCCGAGCGCCAGGTGGTGTGACGTGCCGAGGTGCGGCTGCACCGACAGCTGCACGACCGGGACGTCACGCTCCGGATACATCCATTTGAGCGGTACCCACGCGCCGTGGTCGAGCCCACGACAGGCATTGACGGACGGCGTCATGTCGGCGGCGCGCAGCAGGGCGGCCGCTTCGTTCGCAAGGTCGGGCGAGCCCGGGGCGTCGTAACGGATCTTGTACAGCTCGGCCGGAAACCCGGCGAAGTCGTGGATGGTTTCGAGCTTCCCCGCGCCCGTGAGCATCGGCAGGGCGGTTTCCCAGTGTGCGGAGGCGATCAGGATCGCGCGCGGCTTCGGCAGGGAGGCCGCGAGCGCACGCCACGCCTGTCCTGCGCCACCGGCATCGACGGCATGCATCGGCGAGCCGTGCGAGAGGAAAAGCGTGGGCAGGCGGGTCATCTGTGTCTCCCTGGGTTCGTCGTCCGAGCCACTCCCCGCGTGGACGGCGGGAGAGGGCTGGACGGTTCGACGACGATCGCGATGGCTTACTTCGCCAGGCCCTCGGCCTTGAGCGCAGCCTGCACGGCCGGGCGGGCGGCGACGCGCGCCTGGAACTGCTGCAGAGCCGGCCAGGGGCTGAGGTCTACCTTGTGCAGGCCTGACCAGCTCAGGATCACGAACAGGTACGCGTCGGCGATCGTGAACTCGCTGCCCATCACGAACGGCTGCTTCTCGAGCGTCTTCGCGAGGTAGCCGAAGCGGTTGCCGAGCGCCTGCACGGTGCGCTCGCGCACGTCTTCGGGCGTCTTCGGATTCCAGAGTGGCCCGAAGCCCTTGTGCACCTCGGTCGCGATGAACGCCAACCACTCCATGAGCTTCCAGCGCTCCATCGAACCGAACGTCGCGGCGACGCGACCGGGCTTCTGGTCGGCCAGGTACTGCAGGATCACGTTCGCTTCCGTGATCCGCGTGCCGTCGTCGAGTTCGAGCGTCGGCACGTAGCCCTTCGGGTTGATCGCGCGGTAGTCCGAGCCGTCGGGCAGCGTGTGCTTGACCAGGTCGACCTTGACCGCCTCGTACGGCAGGCCGAGTTCGTGGATCACGATGTGCGGCGCCTGCGAGCAGGCGCCGGGCGTGTAGTACAGCTTCATGGGTCGTTGCTCCTTCCTGCGGGGGGCCGGGTGGCCGTGGAGGTCATCGTCCACATTCGAGCAATCGAGATAAACCATCGACCTAGGCATGAATTATTGCGAAAATTGCAATAATGGGGCGCAGGGCGCGTCGCCTTCGGGCTTCGGATCCGGGAATTCCCGCCCGGAACGCCGTGAACCCATCCATGGGGGCTCCGCCGCGGCATCCATGCCGCGGACGGTCCGGTCGGAAATTCCCGGACCCGAAACCCGTGGCGGCGACGCCGCCGCGGCTGGCGCGCGCTCGGTCGTACTCGCAGCGAGGTCGCTCAATGGACCGATTCCTGGCCATCCAGGCCTTCGCGAAAGTCGTCGAAAGCGGCAGCTTCGCCCGCGCCGCCGAACGCCTGAACCTGTCCACGTCCGCCGTCTCGCGGCAGGTGTCGGACCTCGAGGCGCACCTCGACGTGCGCCTGCTCAATCGCACGACGCGACGACTGTCGCTGACGGAAGCGGGCCAGTCGTTCTACGAGCACGCCGTGCAGTTGCTCGCGGACCTCGACGACGCCGTGGCCTCCGTGCGCGTCGCGGCGACGGCGCCCAGGGGCACGCTGCGGCTCACGTGCGGCGTGAGTTTCGGTATCCGCTACCTCGCGCCGGCGCTCGCGGACTTCGCCGCCGAACACGCGGAAGTGCTGTTCGATCTCGACGTGTCCGATCGTGCCGTCGACCTCGTCGAGGAGGGTTTCGACCTTGCGATACGCATCGGCAGCATCGGCCAGCAGGGCATGGTGTCGCGCCGACTCGGGTGGACGCAGATCGTCTGCTGTGCCGCGCCGGCCTACCTCGAGCGCGCGACGGCGCCGCTCGTGGTCCCGTCGGACCTCGCGCGTCACGAGTGCCTGAGCTACGTCAACGTGGGCTTGCCGAACACCTGGCGGTTCGCCGATTCGGCGGGTCGGGCCGAAGACGTCACGGTACGCATCGCGCCGCGACATCGCGCCAACAACGGCCAGTTGCTCGCGTCGCTCGCGACGCAGGGCCTCGGCGTCGTCTACACGCCCGACTTCATCGTGGCCGAAGAAATTCGCGCGGGACGACTCGTCTCCTTGTTACCGGGATACCGGCCGCCGCGCTCACCGATCGCCGCGGTGTATCCGAGCCGGCGGCACCTGTCGGCGAAAGTGCGGGTCATCGTCGACTACCTCGCGCGACGCTTCGCGCGCGAGCAGCCGTGGCAACTCGATGGGGAGAAGAGCGCCGACGCGCCGCCTGATCAGTGATCGTGATCGTGTCCGGGACCGGCGTCGGCGGTCCAGGTCGGATCCTCGAAGTACTTGCCGTACGCGTTCAGGGCGCCGTGCACGAGTCTCGCGCCGTCGTGCCGCGACCTTGCAGGATCATTGCCGCGCAATAGCGCCACGCCCTGCAGCAGGTCGCCGACGACGTAGTGCAATTGCGCGTCCGCGGCCGGCGGCAGCTTGCATTGCGCCACGATCGTGTTCACTTCGCGCTCGATGCGCGCGGCGAGCGCCGTGTATTGCGCGTCCGTCTCGCGGCCTTCGTGGATCGCGGGATGGTCCGCGTCGAATGCCGCGCGAATCG
>DASUYI010000245.1:0-7572 GCA_036377475.1 Steroidobacteraceae bacterium
GCAGCGGTGTCGCGACGAGGAACGGCAGGCCCGCGAGCATGCCGTAGAACGCTGCCCGCAGGACCGCGTCGGGGCGGCCTCGGCCCGCCAGACGGTCGGCGAGCCAGCCGCCACAGTAGACGCCCGCGGTGCCGAGCCCGAACAGCATCGCGCCGATCGTGAAACCGGCCTGCGGTGCGCTCCAGCCGTGCGTACGCATCATCAGCGTGGGCGCCCAGAACAGGTAGCAGTTGATGCCGATGCCGAACAGCGTGAACGCACTGATGTGGCAGGTGAGCGTGCGGCGGTTTTCGCGCATGAACGCGCGCAGCGCCGGCCAGCCGCTCGCACGCCCGGCTCCGGCCCCGGCCGTGCCTGCCGCTGCCTGCGCGGCGCCGCGGCGCACCGGTTCACGGATCAGGAACATCAGCAGCAGGATCGGCAGGCCGAGCACCGCGACGACGAAGAACGTGAGCTGCCAGGGAAACACGGTGCCCACGATCGGCAACTCGTGCGTCGGCGCGTTCGAGACGGCTGCCACGACGGTGCCGCCGATCATCAGCGCGAGCCCCGCGCCGAAATAAAGGCCCATCGAATACACGCTGATCGCCAGCGCGACCTTGCGCGGCGGGAAGTAGTCCGCCAGCAGCGAGAACGCCGCGGGCGACAGCGCAGCTTCGCCGACACCCACGCCGACACGCGCGGCGAACAGCCCCCAGAAGCCGCGGGACAGCCCGCACGTGGCGGTCATGACGCTCCAGAACGCGAGGCCCGCTGCCATGAGGTTGCGGCGATGGGCCTGGTCCGCGAGCCGCGCGATCGGGATGCCGAGGGTCGTGTACAGGATCGAAAAGGCCAGGCCGCCGAGCAGGCTCACCTGCGTGTCGGTGATCTGGAGGTCGCGACGGATCGGCTCGATCAGCAGCGTGAGGATCTGCCGGTCGATGAACGAACACGTGTAGGCGAGGGTGAGCACGAACACGACGAACCACGCGTAGCCAGGACTGGGCCACGCCGTTGCGGTCGGGGACGCGGCCTGGGTCAGGTCCTGCGCCACCGCCATGGGCTCAGGTCCGTGCCGCGGCGGTCACGTCCGCGCGCCCGTTGTTGAGCACTACGGCTTCGCGCGCGGGCACTGACGTGCGGAACGAGACGGTGTCTCCGTCGAGCCAGAGTTCGGTTCGGACCCGGTCGCCGGGCATCACCGGCGCCGTCAGGCGGGCGCCGAGCCCCGCGAGACGACGCGCGTCGTAATCGCACGCGACCTGCAGCACCGCACGCGCCGCGAACCCGTACGTGCACATGCCGTGCAGGATCGGGCGCGCGAATCCCGCCGCTCGCGCCGTCGCAGGATCGGCGTGCAGGGGATTGCGGTCGCCGCAGAGACGGTAGAGCAGGGCCTGCTCCGGCCGTGTCTGTGCCTCGACGACGGCGTCCGGTGGTCGCGAGGGAATTGCATGCGGCTGCGGCGCCGTGCCGCTCGAGTACCCGATGCCGCCGTCTGCACGCGCGAAGTTCGTGATGACGTTGGTCGCGATGGGCTCGCCCGTCCCGGCGTCCCGCAGCACCTGTTCGCAGACGACGAGCAAGCCGCGACCCGGCCCCTTGTCGTAGATCCCCGTGATGCGCGACGAAACCCGGCCGCGACCCTCGGGCGGGATCGGCCGGTGGAACCGCTGGCGCTGCTCGCCGTGGAGCGACATGGCGAGGTCCACGCCGCTTTCGCGCATCCAGCGGTCGTCGTAGTAGAGCGTCACGGCCGCGCTCGGACTCACCTGGAAGCCCGGGCCTTCGAACACGTAACGCAGTTCACGCTCGTCGACGGGGTCCTGGCCGAACCCGGTCGCGAGTGCGTAGAGCTGGCAGTCGCGCCGGGTCCACGCACATTCGTGGTCCGGCAGCTCGAGCGCCAGAAGTCTCGCCGGATCGACAGGCATCGATGAGTCCCCGCGCGGTCGCCGGAGTCGAGTATATATAGTTCAGACTGGCAAGCGACAACTCCGCGCGACGGTTGCCCGGACGCGGACATTACGGGTGGTGCAACGGCGACGCCGTGACTATAGTCCCTCGCATGTGTCCACGACCGTCGCCGAAGACCCGCTCGAAGAAGCAGCCGACGGTAAGCGCGGCCGCCTCGCGCAAGGCTGCTTCGCCTGAACCCGCGGGCGCCGAGGCTGCGCGGCTCGCGGGCATCGCTGCCGGTGTCGGGCCCGAGCGCGCCGGTGCGATCCTCCGCGGCAGCCAGGTCGCGATGGCATTCGAGGCAGTGGGCGATCGCTGGTCCGCGCTGATCATGCGCGAGATCTTCCTCGGCGCACGTCGTTTCGAGGAACTCGTCGCCGCCACGGGCGCGAGTCGCGCGACGCTCACGCTGCGCCTGCGATCGCTCGTCGACGAAGGCATCCTGCACCGTCATCCGTACCAGAACCGTCCGACGCGCTACGAGTACCGCCTGACGCGCATGGGCGCCGACCTGTACCCGAGCGCGCTCATGTACTGGCTCTGGGAACGGCGGTACGGCGGCGGCTCGGACCTGCCGCAGGAGCTGGTTCACCGCCCGTGCGGGCAGACGATGCTGCCGTTGCTGATCTGCCGAACGTGCACGCAGCCGATCACGATCAACGACATTCGCGTCGAAGTCGTCGCCGAGCCGGACGAACGCCAGGTGAGCCTGCCCAAGCATTGCCTGCACAGCGGCCCGGATTCCTGGCGCGAGGACCGGGGTCGGGCCGTCCATGTCATCGACGTGATCGGCGATCGCTGGACTGCGCTCGTGCAGGCGTGCGCGTATTACGGCCTGCACCGGTTCGCCGACATCCAGGCGGCGCTGGCGATTCCGACGAACACACTGGCCGACCGGCTGCGGCTGCTCGTGCACGCCGGCGCGTTCCTGCGCACGCAATACCAGGAACACCCGCCGCGCTACGCCTACCGGCTCACCGACAAGGGTCGCGCGTTGTACCTGCCGGCGTTCGCGATGCACCAATGGGCCGAGCGCTGGCTGCTGCGCGGGCGCGTCGCACCGATCCGGCTCTGGCACCGGCCCTGCAACAGCGTCGTCGAGGGCGCGGTCGTCTGCGACCACTGTCACCGCGAATTGCGTCCGGCGGAGGTGGAGCCGCGGCGGCCGGCGCGACGGCACGCCCCGGCCTCGCGCGCGGCGACCCGGGCCTGAGCCGGCGGGCGCGCGAACGGATGGGCCCCACGGACGCGCCGCACCCGCGCTGGTTCGATCCGGCCCTGCCCGAGCGCGAGCAGTGCGTGCTGCACGCGTTGCTCGCGCAGCGCGCCCGTGCGACGCCCGAGCGTGAATTCCTGCTGTTCGAGCACGGTGAGCGCTGGACCTTCACCGAGGCGTACGCAGTAGCGCAACGCGCCGCGAGCGGGCTGCGTTCGCTCGGCGTGCGTCCCGGCGACCGCGTGCTCGTGTGGCTGCCGAACGGCGCAGACGCCGTGCGCGCGTGGTTCGGTGCGAATCTCGCGGGCGCGTGTTTTGCGCCGCTGAACCTGGCCTATCGTGGTCGACTGCTCGCGCATGCGATCGAGCAGGCCGGTGCCAAGCTCATGATCGCGCACGCGGGCCTGGTCGAACGCCTCGCGGAATTGCCCGCTTGCGCGGTCGAGACGCTGGTCGTCGTCGGCAACCCCCCGGCAGGGTTCTCGTGGCGCGGCAGTGCGGTCGTCGACTCACATGTGCTGGACACGGACGACGACGGCGTGCCGCCCGAGCGGGTCGAGCGCTGGGATCCGCAGATGATCATCTTCACGTCGGGCACGACCGGTCCGTCCAAGGGCGTGCTGTGCACGTACCTGCAGATCCAGACCTCGGCGCGGGTGCAGTACGGCTACATGACCCCGGACGACCGGATGCTGATCGACCTGCCGCTGTTTCACGTCGGCGGCGTCGGTGCGATCACCGGTACGCTGGTCGCCGGGTGTTCCGCAGTGCTGTTCGAGGGCTTCCGCACGGACGGGTTCTGGGACCGCGTGCGTCACTACGGCGCCACGACCACGAGCGGGCTGATCGGTTCGATGCCCGCGTTCCTCTCCAAGCTGCCGCCGCGCCCGGACGACGCGGACAATCCGCTGCGTTTCGCGATGGGCCCGCTCACGCGCCAGGTCATCGAACTCGCGGCGCGGCACGATTTCCACTACTGCTCCGGCTTCAACATGACGGAATTGTCGGTGCCACTCGTCACGGACGTGGACACGACCGCGATCGGCAGTTGTGGCCGGCCGCGCACGGGCTGCGAGTGCCGCATCGTGGACGAGCACGACATCGAGTGCCCGCCCGGCGTGCCCGGCGAACTCGTCGTGCGCAACGCCTTGCCCTGGACGACCGCGCTGGGCTACGTCAACCAGCCCGACGCCAACGCGCGTGCCTGGCGTAACGGCTGGTTCCACACCGGCGACCTGCTGGTGCGCGACGAGCAGGGCGACTTCTACTTCGTCGACCGACTCAAGGATGCGATCCGTCGCCGGGGTGAGAACATTTCGTCGATGGAGGTCGAGGCCGACGTCTACGCCTACCCGGGCGTGGGCGAGGCCGCCGCGGTCGGCGTGCCGAGCCCGGAGGGGGAGGAGGAAGTGCTCGTCGCCGTCGCACCGACGCCCGGTGCGACGATCGACCCGGAGGCGCTCGTTCGATTCCTGGTCCCGCGCATGCCGCACTTCATGGTGCCGCGCTACGTGCGGGTCATGTCGTCGCTGCCGAAGACGCCCACCAACAAGATCCGAAAGGTCGAACTGCGCGAGCAGGGCGTTACGCCCGACTGCTGGGACCGCATGGCGCACGGGATCGAGGTCCGCAGGACCAACCTGAGTGTCTAGTGGTCAGTGTCCGGTACGACCGCACGCCGGCGCGGCCGCCTCCTACTAAACACTAGACACTGTCACTTCTTCTGCTGGTTCATCTCGAAGTAGTCGCGCCACTTCGCGACCTTGCCGTCACGGAACTCCATGATGCCCATGTAGGGGTGTGCGATGCGCGCGCCCGTGCGCTGGTCCGTGTACTCCTCGTACCCCTCGATGAACAGGCAGTCGCCGCTTTCGGCGACCCGGTCGACGCGCCAGACGACGTCGGCGGCGATGGTCCGGTACTTCGACAGGAAGCGGCGCACGCCGTCCTTGCCGCGCACGCCGGGCGTGCCGACGTGGAAGACGTACTCGACGTCGTCGGCCAGGGCGGCGAGGAAGCGTTCGTCGTCGTTGGCGCGGGTCGCTTCCATGATCGAACGGAGTGCGTCTTGCATCGCGGACATCGTGTGTCTCCTGTGCAGGGATCAGAGCAGGCCGAGCTGGCGGGCGGCGAGGTCGTCGAGGATTTCCTCGGTGCCGCCGCCGAGCGCGAAGATGCGTGCCTCGCGGTAGATACGCTCGATGCGGGTCGGTCCCGTGTAGGCCCGGCCGCCGAGCACGTGCATCGACTCCCGCGCGCAGCGTTCCAGCGTCCGTGTCGCCTGGACCTTGAGCATCGCGATGTCGGCGACGACCGTCTCGCCGCGCTGCAGGCGCCAGACGCACTGGTCGAGGAACGCATACGCCGCGCGGATCGCCCGGACGAGGTCGACGAGCTTGTGGCGCACGGCCTGATGTTCGACGAGCCGATGGCCGAAGGTCTCCCGCTGCTGCGCCCACGCGATCGCCTCGGCGACGGCGGTGCGCGACATCGCGAGCGTCGCCGCAATGCCACTGAGGCGCTCGACGTTGAACTGCCGTGCCAGCGCGGCGAAGCCGCGGTTCTCCGGCCCGATCAGCCGGTCCAGCGGCACGCGCACGTCACGGAACTCGAGCGTACCGATGCTCGAGTTGTACCAGCGCAGACCGGGCACCGCGCGTCGGTCGAGCCCGGGGCTCCCCGCGTCCACGAGCAGCAGCGAGATTCCTCCTGCGCCGGGTCCGCCGGTGCGTACCGCCGTGAGGATGAAATCCGCGCGCAGCGCGCCCGAGATCAGCGTCTTCGATCCGTTCACGAGCCATTCGCCGCCCCGGCGCTCGGCCCGCGCCTGCAGCGCACCGGCGTCGGAGCCGCCGCCGGGCTCGGTCACGGCGAAAGCCATCCTGCGTGCGCCGGCGAGCACCGGCCGCACCACCGACTCCCGCAATTCCGGCGCGCCGAACTGCACGACCGGGGGCAGGGCGATCCAGTGCGTCGCAAGGTCGGCGAACACGACGCCGCTGCCGGGGCGGTGCAGTTCCTCCGCAAACAGCATGCGGTAGTACGGGTCGGCGTCCTCGGTGTGGCCGCCCAGTTGGGACGGGAATCCCACGCCGAGCATGCCAGCGTGCGCGGCCGTCTCGTAGAGCGAGTCCGGAAACGTGCCCGACGCTTCCCAGTCGTCGAGCTGCGGCTCGATCTCCTGCATCACGAATGCGCGGACGCGCTGCCGCCAGTGCAGGTGCGCAGCGGTGAGCCACGGGGACGGCGGACGCAAGCCGTCGAAGTCGAGCGTGGGCGTGGTCGTCGATGCGTCGCGCGTCATCGGCACTCCTGGTCGCGGCCTGCGCTCGAGCGCGCCACGAAGCCGCGAGGCGGCCTCGATTGACGGTCGTCTCGAGCGTACGGTAAAGTCAGTACAGTTTAGCAAGTGACGAGTATCTTGAACACGAGCCTGCGATCGGCTGCCACCGTGCACCTGCTGGAGAGGTTGCGCGTTCCCGTGGTCGCGGCGCCGATGTTCCTGATCTCCGGGCCGGAGCTCGTGATCGAGGCGTGCCGGGCCGGCATCGTCGGCGCCTTTCCCACCGTCAATGCCCGCACCGTCGAGGACCTCGACGCCTGGATGGCACGGATCACGGCCGCGCTCGCCCAGCCCGGGTCGGCGGGCGCCGCACCGTGGGCGGCGAACCTGATCACGCACTCGACCAACCAGCGGCTGCCGGCGGACCTCGAACTGGTCGCCCGGTACAAGCCACCAGTCGTCATCACGGCGCTCGGTAGCCCGCAACCCGCGATCGAGCTCGTGCATTCGTACGGTGGACTCGTGATCGCGGACGTGGTCAACCTCGCGCTGGCGCGCAAGGCGATCAACGCCGGCGCCGACGGTCTTGCGTGCGTCTCGGCGGGGGCGGGCGGCCACACCGGCTACATCTCGCCGTTCGCGTTCATTTCCGCGGTGCGCCGGCTCACGAACGGGCTCGTGATCGTGGGCGGCGGGATCGCAGACGGGCAGGGCGTCGCCGGCGCGGTCGCCGCCGGCGCCGACATGGTCTACATGGGCACCCGCTTCATCGCGACGCACGAAAGTCTCGCGGGCGAGGACTACAAGCGCATGGTGGTCGACGCCAACGTGGACGACCTGCTCGTCAGCGCCTCGATCACCGGCACGCCGGCCTCCTGGCTCAAGCCGAGCCTGCGTCGCGTCGGTTACGACCCCGACAACATGCCCGACAAGCCGCCGCGCAACTACGACAGCTCGCAGTCGGCGGCCAAGCGCTGGAAGGACGTCTGGTCGGCAGGCCAGGGCGTCGGTGCGATCGAGGACGTCGAGCCCGTCCGCGCCGTCGTCGACCGGCTTGCCCGCGAGTACGACGCGGCAGTCGGGCGAATGACGACGCTCGCGACGCGCCTGCCGCCGGCGGTCACGACCGCCT